>JALYVP010000191.1 GCA_030853185.1 Actinomycetota bacterium
CCCGGACCGGGCGGCAAGTTCCTCGACCGGTCGGGATCCTTGCGTCCTCATGGCCGGCCGGACCAGGTTGTAGGTTCCGGAGGTGGATCATCGCCGGCCTGCGACCACCGTGGCGCCAGGCCCCGAGACGGATCCCGTCGACCAGCATCGCGGCGGTCGAGGACCGGCGCCCCCCCGGCGGGCTGTCCGAGCCCTGGCGCGCGACGAGCGGGTGTTCCTGGCTTGGCTGGTGATCGGCCTGGTCGGGCGGGTGGTCGCCGCCCGCTCGTCATGGGGGGCCACGGACTCCGACGAGGCAACCGGGATGCTCATGGCCAGCCGGGCCGCCCACGGCCAGCTGTTCAACCTCTTCTGGGGCGGCAACTACGGGGGGACGCTGAGCACGTGGATCGACGCGCCCTTCGTCAGGGTGTTCGGCTTGCACGTGGCCGTCTTCCGGGTCACCAACATCACCTTCCTCCTGGTCGCCACCGTGCTGCTCCGCGTGGTGGCCGGCAAGTTGGTCAGCCGGCGAGCCGCCGTCGCCGCCGCCGTCGTGTTCTGGGTGGCCCCGGCGGCCTGGGTGCGCTGGAGCATGCACGAATACGTGTTCTGGGTGCCGGGGATCTGCGTGGCCCTTGGTGCCGTGCTGTGCTCCCTGCGTTGGAACGAATGCCGCCGGGACCGCCGGCTTTGGCCCATCGGGTTGCTGGCCGGCGCTGCGTTCTGGCTGTACCTGCCCCTCTGGGCCCTGATCGCCCCGGCGGTGTTGGCCGTGGCCTGGATCGTTCGTCGCCGCATGGTGAGCCTGCTCAAGCTGGTCGCCCTCGCACCCCTCGGTGCCCTGCCGTGGCTGTACACGTCGGCCACCGACAACTTCGGGACGCTCAAGCGCACCCCGACGGGAGCCGAGCCCGTCGGCCATCGCCTGGTGCACACCGTGACCCAGGTGCTGCCGACGAGCCTCGTGGACGCGACCGGACTGCACCTCTCGGCAGGGCTCACCGCCGTAATCGGCATCGTGATCTTCGGCTCCGTCATCGGGTTCGTGGTCCGTCAAGCCCGGCGGCGCCGCTGGTTGCTCGCCCTGGCGGGAACGCCCATGGTGCTGTGGCCGTGCATCATCGCCGCGTCCGGCGTAGGCACCTCAGCGGCGTCCTTCCGTTACGGCTTCCTTCTGGTCCCGGTGCTGGCACTGCTCCTTGCCTACCTGGCCGATCAACTCCGGGTCAGCATGGTGGTGCCGGTCCTCGCCGCCGCGGTCACGGCCCTCGGAGGTGCCCAGGTCACCGGCGGCTGGGCGCGTGCCCCGGCCTATGATCCCGATCTCAGGGTCGTGTCTTCGTTTCTGCTCACCCAGCACCGCCCTCACGTGTACGCCGGGTACTGGGTCTCCTATGTCCTCAGCGTGGCGTCCGACCGACGGGTCACGGCCTCCCCGACCGGGACCGTGCGCGACCTCCACTACCAGGACCTGGCCGCGGCGGCACCCCAGGCCACGTTCGTCTTCCAAGCCGGCCTGGGACTTGATCAGCAGATGACGGCGTGGACAGAGACCCACCACGTCGGCCATCGGGTGGCGCTGGGAGGCTACGCGGTGTGGGAGCTCCCGGGGCCCCTGCCGCCCGGATCGATCCCCCTCGCCGGCGACTTCTGAGTGTCTGCCCGGCAACTACCTGGACGAAAGAGGTTGTTGCCGGACAGCCGCTGAAGGCCCCCGGCCATGACTTCGAGGCGATCAAGGGCGCCGCTCGTCCGCACACCCCACCAGAACAGGTCCTTGCCGTCCACGAAGGTCACCGGGGCAACGGTCTCGAGCTCGCTTCGGTGCCGCTCGGCGAACGCGTACGGCTCCGAGGGTGCCAGCACAGCGTCGGGACGAGCGGCGACCGCTTCTTCCAGCGTGGTGACCGGGTAGGCGATCTCAGCGTCGCTGTTCACGTTGTGGAGATCAACCGCGGCGAGGATCGACGACCCGTAGGTCGACCGGTTGATCGACATCCAGGGCCGCCGCCAGATAGGCACCCACACCCTCGGCGACCCTTCCGCCGCCACCGGGCTTCGATCCAGTTGTCGCGCCCCGGGTAGTTGGGCCCCGACCGCCGACGCCAGGCGGGCCATGGTGGGGGCCACGTCGGCGACGGAACAAACGTGGGTCACGTGCAGGTCAATGCCCCGGTCGGCGAGCGCTTCGGCGTCGGCCAGGTTGTTCTCCTCCTTGTCCAGGACCACCAGATCGGGTGCGATGGCGGCGATGGCCTCGAGATCGGGGTTCTTGGTGCCACCGACCGCCCGCAGGCCCGGTTGCTCGCAGAACCGGGTGACGGCCACCGGTTCGATGCCCCAGGCGAGGAGGGTTTCGGTCACCGAGGGCACCAGGCTCACCACCCGGGCTACCACGGCCCACCCAGGCGTTCCCGGCGGGCGTCGAACTCCGCCTGAGAGATGGCCCCTCGCCGACGCAGGTCATCGAGCCGGGCCAGCTGGTGGGGCACCGACGCCTCCTCGCCCCACCCCGTCCGCCGGGACTGGTCGATCTGGCGGTGCAGCTCCTTGACGATCCTGTTGGGTCGGGGGAGGTGCTCGAAGACCTCGCGGCCCCGGGACGCCGAGGTCACCATCACATCGCCGCTGCCGAGCAGCCGATCGCGGACCCGCCGGCGGCACTCCACCTCGCCGATCTGGGCCAACGACAGCTCCTGCACGCGTCGGCTCAGGACCCCGTGACGTTGCACCAGCCGTTCGTTGGTGAGGATCATGGCCGTGGTGGCCCAACGGGCGTACCGGGCCACCAACCACAACAGGCTCAGGACCAACAGCACCGCCAGGACTCCATCAACGGCTCCCGGCGCCTGCCCGGCCACGGCGGCGATGGCTCCGGCCAGGATGACCACGGCGGCCACCAGAGGTCGTCCGAGGAACGTCCAGTGGGGGCGCACGTCGACCAAGATCTCCTCGCCCGCGTTGAGCCAGGTGCGCGCTGCCATGGTCCGCCAACGCTACCGCCGGGCCGCGGTCGGCAATGTTCGCCTGCGTCGCCCTTGACGGCGGCCGTGACGCGGGGCACACTCAGGGCCTCGCAAGGTTCCGGTTGCTCGCCCGGCCGAGGTGGTTCGGGGGGATCGCCCGCCGGCGTGCAACCGGTGCCTGCGACGTTCAGGAGGGTCCTGCGGGGTTCCACCCTCGAGGAGGATCCACCAGCGCGTCACACCCCCTTCGTAGGGTCCATGAGGTGCGCGAGGGTCCAACCAGGGTCAGAGGCGGGTTCCCCAGACCGGAACCGGCCGACGGCCGGGCCGCCTCGATGCTCGACGGCCTGAGTCCAGTCCAGATGCGGGCGGTGACGACCGAGACCAGCCCCCTGTGCGTGCTGGCCGGTGCCGGCTCCGGCAAGACTCGGGTCCTGACCAGGCGCATCGCCTACCGCCTGACCACAGGAACGGCCGACCCCGGCCATGTTCTCGCACTGACGTTCACGCGTAAGGCGGCCGGTGAGCTCGGACACCGACTGACTGTCCTCGGTCTCCGTGACCGGGTGGTCACCGGCACCTTTCACGCCGTCGCCATGGCCGTTCTGCGCCAGTACTGGGCCGACTGCGGCAGACGTCCCCCGGCCCTGCTCGAGCGGAAGGCCCGGATCCTGGCTCCGCTCGTAGCGGCCCGCCCCGCGCTGACAGGCGTGCCCCTCGCCGAGGTTGCTGGCCCCATCGAGTGGGCCCAGGCCCGCCTCATCGACCCCGACCACCTCGAGGCGGCCGTCGCCTCGTCGGGGCGACGGATACCGGTACCGGCAGGGGAGCTGGCGGCGCTGTTCCGCCGCTACGAATCGGAGAAGCGGAGCCGGGGCCTCATCGACTTCGACGACGTGCTGGCCGGCGCAGCTACCGCCATCGAGTCGAACACGGCATTCGCCACGGCGCAGCGATGGCGGTGGCGCCACGTCTTCGTCGACGAGTTCCAGGATCTCAACCCCGCCCAGCACCGCCTCCTGGGAGCCTGGCTGGGCCCGAGCAACGACCTGTGCGTCGTCGGTGACCCCAACCAGGCCATCTACGGTTGGAACGGCGCCGATTCCCACCGTCTGGCGGAGTTCGCCCGCCAGTGGCCAGGCGCCGAGGTCATCCGGCTGGGCGACAACCACCGTTGCAGCCCCCAGATCGTCCGCGCCGCGGCCTCCGTGCTGGGCTCGGACGGGGTCGGTCTGCGCTCGACCCGTCCCGATGGGCCGCAGCCCGAGGTCGTGGGTCATGCGACCGACGACGATGAGGCGAGGGGGGTGGCCGCGGCTGTGGTCGCCGCCCACCGGGACGGAGTGCCGTGGTCGCAGATGGGCATCCTGGCCAGGACCAACGCCCAGGTCCGAGGTCTGGCCGCCGCCCTGGGTGGCGCCGGGGTTCCCCACCGGGTACCGGGCTCAGCTGACCTGTTGACCCACCCAGTGACCGTCCGCGCTCTCGAAGCCCTCCACCGCCAACCCTCCCGACCGGCCCGGATGGCCACCGCCGACCTGGCGGAGTACGCGGCGACGACCGACCGAGAGGCAGATCGCGACGTCCTCGAGTGCCTGGTTGAGCTGGCCCGCCAGTACGAGCAGGTGGAGACGGCGGCCCAAGGTGCCGGCTTGGCCGACTGGCTGATCGCGACGTTGGCTCGAGACCGCGACGGCGCGACCGGCCCGGACGGCGTCACGGTGTGCAGCTTCCATCGGGCCAAGGGCCTCGAGTGGTCGTCCGTGTGGGTCTGCGGTCTCGAGAAGGGTCTCGTCCCCATCGGCCATGCCGCCACCGCCGAGGCCCTCGGCGAAGAGCGTCGGCTGTTGTACGTGGCGATGACCAGGGCCTGCTCGACGCTGCACCTTTCGTGGGCCCGGCGGCGACGCTTCGCCTCCCACGCCGCCCCCCGGGAACCGTCGCCGTGGCTGGCACTGATCGATGAGCGCCTGGCGCCTTTGACCGGGGGCGCCCCGCCCGGGACCCCTCCGCTCGATCCCACCGCCTGGCGGGCCCGCCTCAAAGAGCAACGCCAGGCGCTCCGGAAACCATCCGCCGCCGGACGGAGCCGCCGATCGGGGCGGGTAACCGGTGACTCCTCCGCCGCCCTGGTGCCGGCCGACCCCGACGTCGTCACCGCCCTCGGGACATGGCGGGCCGAGGCCGCCCGGGCGTCCGGCGTCCCCGCCCATGTCCTGCTCCACGACCGGACCCTGGCCGCCCTGGCATCGCTGGCTCCAACCACCCTCGAGGGCCTGGCCGACGTCCCCGGTCTGGGACCCGTCAAGATCGCCCGGTACGGCCCGACGCTGCTGTCCCTGGTCAGTCCACGAGCGGCGAGCGCCTGAGCTGCCGGCCCGCTAGTCTCCGACAGGTGAGCAGCTGGTACTCCATCGAGGTTCTCGACGGCGCGACCTCCGCCTCGGTGTGGGCGGACGCCTACGGCGACTCGTTGGTCGAGGCGGCCCTGGCCCATGGGGCTCAGGACTGGTCCCGGCACCGCCACGGTTGGGGTGTGGTCTTCGAGTTCAGTCTCAGCGACGATGCCTGCTGGGAGGCGTTCCAACGGTCGGTGGCCGTTCGAGCCGCTCTCGACGCGGTGCCCGACCCTCTCACCGGCCTCATCGTCTACCGGGGTCGCGGCGGTAGCTCCGGCGCGTCCGAACCCCGCCGACCCAAACCCATGATCGGGTCGGGCTCCGCCGCCCTGCCGATCCCCTGGGATCTCGGACTGGCCGACCTGCTGGTGTCGTTGCCGCTGGCCACCCTGTCGGCGTCGCCGGCCCTCGTCACCAACCGGCGTTAGGGTCTGCCCGGCAACTACCTGTACGAAAGAGATTCAGGCCGGACCGGCCAGATCGACCATGAGCGGGGCGTGGTCGGAGGGCAACTTGCCCTTCCGGGCGTTGCGGTCCACCAGCGCCCATCGCAGGCCACCCGTGAGGGTCTTGGACATGATGATGAGGTCGATCCGCATGCCCCGGTGCTCGTGGAAGTCGCCGCTGCGGTAGTCCCAGTAGGTATACAGCTGGTCATCGGGGTACAGGGCCCGGAAGGCATCGACCAGGTCATCCCCCTGCAGATCGGCCAGGGCCCGCCGCTCGGCCTCGCTGACGTGGGTCGAGCCCACGAAGGCCTTGGGATCCCAGACATCGCGATCGTCAGGGGCGATGTTGAAATCTCCGCAGATGGCCGGCGGTGCGTCGCCGGCGGTGATGTCGACGTGCTTGCGCAGGACCCCCAACCAGCTCAGCTTGTAGGTGTAATGCTCCGAGTCGAGGCTCCGGCCGTTGGGGACGTAGACGCTGGACACGCTGACCCCGCCGCAGCGGGCTGTGATCAGCCGGGTGTCTCGGTCGGGCTCGAGGCCGGCGGCGAACCCGGAGACGACCTCGTCGAGCCCGACCCTTGAGATGATGGCAACCCCGTTCCAGCGGCCGTCGCCGTGGTGCGCCGCCTCGTAGCCGAGCGCTGCGAACGCCATGTGGGGGAAGGCCGCATCAGCGAGCTTCGTCTCCTGCAGGCAGAGCACGTCGGGTTGGGCATAGGCCAACCACCCCTCGACGCGCCCGAGGCGCACCTTCAGGGAGTTGACGTTCCAGCTGGCGATCCGCATGAGGGTGCCATGGTAAAGCCACTCGCTCAGGCTTGCTCGCCGCCGCCTGACGCGCCCGTCTTCTTGGCGGCAGCCTTCCTGGCTGGGCTCTTCTTGGGTGCGGCCTTGCCGGGCGCCGCCTTCGCCGGGGCGGCCTTGCCGGGGGCGGCCTTGCCGGGGGCGGCCTGCTTGGAGGTTGCCTTGGCCGCCGCCTTCCTCGGGGATGCCGGCTTTGCCCGCTGATCC
>JALYVP010000192.1 GCA_030853185.1 Actinomycetota bacterium
GCTGTCACGCTCGGCCAACGCCGCTTCGAGCTCCACGACCCGCTCCCCGAGGTTCACACCACGACAACTACCAACGATCGCGCGGAGAGTGGTGGATCCTCTACATCAGGCCACAGCCTGAGCAGTTGCCCAGGACCAGACCTGATTGCTGTCGCAGAAAGGCAAAAGGCGGCATAGAAGAAGGGGACTTCGCCGAGGACCATCGAGGACACGCTCAAGAGAACGTGTCCTCGACGAGGAGCCGAGCCCAGGAAAGCGACGTCGAGGACACCCAATTTCGCGCTCTAGAGAACACGGATTAGACGATGCCTCGGAGCTTAAATGCCTCGTTTTGTGGGCAGATCTTGGTTCCTTTTTACCCGGTGGCCGGCTGTGATGGACCTTTGCATGAGGCAGGCCGGGCGGTGTGTCTAGCCTGCCCGAATCGTCAAATGGCTCGTTCCCTATGGTGCCTTCGAGGAGCTCTGGCCCTGGTAGGTGAAGTACTGCGGCGGGACCGGGGCGTAGCCGGCGTAGTGGAAGATGCGGGTCATGCCGACGGGGGCGCCGTTGTAGCCCGACTCCATGGCGTTGCCGGTGTGGTGGGGGAAGTGGCAGTGGAAGATCCAGTTGCCCGGGTTGGCGGCTTTGAAGTCGATGGTGAAGAAGTCCCCGGGGGCCACGTTCTGGGTTGTCTCCCGGGTCGGCGGGACGGCATGGCCGTTCTTGGCCACCAGCACCTCGTCTTGGCCGTGAAGGTGCATGGCGTGGGAGTTCTGCGACGCGTTGTAGATCCGGATGCGGACCACGTCGCCTTTGTGGATGGTGATCGGCCCGCCGGACGCGTCGCCGGTCTGGCCGTTGATGGTCGAGAAGGGGAAGTCGCCTGTGCCGCCGGGGAAGGGGACGTCCAGGGTGCCGTTGACCAGCTTGTTGGCCACGGGCATGCCGCCCGCTACCGCTTCGGGGTTGAACTGTTGAAGGGTCATCACGTAGTCGTCGTTGACGTGCACCGATTGGTGCTCGGCTCGGGGCAGGACGATCCACGCACCGTCGAGGCCGCGGAGCTCTTGGACGGCGCTGTCGGTGTGGGAGTGGTAGGCGAAAGTGCCGGTGTGGCCGGGAACGAACGACGGGTAGGTGTAGGTCTGGCCGGGCATGACCGGGTCGGGCTGGGAGACACCGGCCACCCCGTCGGCGGTGTTGGGCTGGTGCAAGCCATGGGGGTGGACGGTGGTGGGCATGGGCAGGTTGTCGGTGAGCACGATCTGGACCCGCTCGCCGGCATAGGAGATCAGTGTCGGGCCCGGCGTCGAGTTGTTGTAGCCCCACACCATGACGTCTTGGACCGGGAAGTTGGCGATCTTCTGCTCGAACGCCGAGGCCGTCAGGTGGAACACCCGGGTACAAGAGCGCTTGGGCGGCGCCGGGTCGGCAATGTTGGGAGCAGCCCCCGGTGAGCATTGGAGCTGGCCGAAGTCGGTGGGCACACTGGGCGTCTGGGGGATGGTGGGCTTGACCATCGGGCCGGTCCCGGTGGATTCGTAGGCGACACCATCGACGCTTTGCACGTCCGCGCCAGAGCCGGCGGATACCGTGCCGGAACTCGACGAGCAGCCAGCGGCCACCAACGCCACGGCCACCACCAGCACCGGCAGCAGCCGCGACCACCGCCGCGGAGATCTCGCCCGTGGGCTTCGCTGCGGTGGCGAAGGCGGACGCGGAGTCGACATGGGTTCGGGCGAGGACGACCGGGGTGGAGGCACGGGCGGACCTACCTTTCTGACGTTCTATGACCTACCCGCACATCACCGGGTTAACCGTACGGGCGTGCGGGATATGCTTGAGCCCTGAAGAAACGGATCGAGGGATGAGCCTGTTACACACCATCGGGCAGAGCCGGGCCCACGACCACCCGGTGGATCCCGACCGCGTCGCCCGCGCCCAGCAGCGTCTGCCCGCGCCCGACGACGTGGCCCGCCTCACCGCCATGCTGACCCTCATGGCCGACCCGGTGCGCCTGGCGGTCCTCTACGCGTTGGACGTCGCCGCAGAGCTGTGCGTGGGCGACCTGGCCCTGGCCGTGGCCGCCAACGATGACCAGGTGGGCTACGCTCTGCGGCTGCTGCGCACGGCCGGGCTGGTGGTGACCCGCAAGGAGGGCCGGGTGGTGTTCAACCGACTGGCCGACGACTTCCCCAAGCCCCTCCGCGAACACTGCCTGCGCCAGCTGGTGGCCCTGACCCGCAGCGTCGCCCCCGAGGAAACAGACGGGTAAGGATCCCTCCGGGAACCAGGCTCAATATCACGACACCTATCCCCGACCACATGACCCACGTCCCGACCGGTGAACGATCGCCGGCAACGCCAGCGTCATCGTTCGGGTTCTTGTCGAAATCGATCTTGGCGAGGTTCTGACTGCCCAGCATCGGTCACATCCCCCGTTGGAGGACTACACACATCATCGTCAAGACCGTACCGGGCGGGGTTCGGAGAGGAGTCATCGGTGGTGGCTGGCGGCGAGCGCCTTGGCGAGCAGGCTGCGGAGGCTGGTGGTGTCGAGCGGGCCGGGATGGTTTGCCAGGATCTGACCGGACGCGCTGATGATGACGGTGGTCGGGAACCCTACGATCCGGTAGCGGCCGGTGAGGGTTGCCTGGGGGTCGGAGGCGAGCGGGTAGGTGACGCCGGTGGTCGCTGCGAATGCCAGGGCTGGGTTGCGGCTGTCTTCTTCGTCGATCCCGACAAAGGTGACGGTTCGTGCTTTTTGGCGGGCGAGGTTGGCGAAGGCGGGCATCTCGGTGCGGCACGGGGCGCACCACGACGCCCAGAAGTTCACCACGACCGTGCGCCCTCGATACTGGTCGAGGCTGATTCTGCGTGCGGGTTGTCGCAGATCGGGCAGGGAGAGGGGAGGGGCGGGCCCGCCCGCGCCGGTGGCGGCAGGGAGGGTGGGGTTGGCGAACGTCAAAGTTTGCAGTCCGGGTTTGTGGGTGGCGACAAGGATCACGCTGGCCAGCGCGACGCTGATGATGGTGCTGGCGAGCGCAAGTCGACGCCGTCGGCGGCGAAGGCGGATGTTGTCGGCATGCCGGCACCGATCGTCGAGAGCTGCTTCGTCGCTGGTGGAGTGCGGATGGAACGTGTCGGCTGACATCAGCAGGTCAGGTGACGTCGTGACGGAACCGCTCGGGGGTCAACGCTCTCCGACACGGTCCCCGGTCTGTGCCGGCCGGGATGAGGAGTCTCAGCTTTTGGCATGTTCGGCCGGTTTTGGCTCCGGGTCGGGTGTCTCGAGCGGGTCGCCGGCCAGGTCGTCATTTGGCCGGGCCCGGCCTCGGGTGACGAGGATCACGGTGGCGGCGACGAAGACCGCGATGCTCACCCAGTCGTTGATGCGAAGCCCGAAGTAGTGCTGGGCCTCGTCGATCCTGAGGTGTTCGGTGAAGAAGCGGCCGACGGTGTAGAGGGCGGCGTAGACGAAGAACAGGTAGCCCTTGCGGATCCGCAGGTGTCGTTCGGCGAGAAGGATCAGGGCGACGCACGCCAGGTCCCAGAGTGACTCGTAGAGGAACGTGGGTTGGAAGGTGGTGATCCCGGGCGGGAACGGCACACAGTTGATGACTGAGCTGCAGTGCACCGGGTGGGCGATCTTGACGGCCCAGGGCAGCCCGCTCGGGCTTCCGTACAGTTCCTGGTTGAAGTAGTTCCCCCACCGGCCGATGCCCTGGGCGAGGGCCAGGGCGGGGGCGGCGCAGTCGATAGCGGCCCGCCAGTCGAGGTGCAGTCGGCGGGCGCCGAAGAGCCCGAAGGCGACTCCGGCGGCGACGCCACCCCAGATTCCCAGCCCGCCCTGCCAGATGGCGAAGATCCGGTACCAGTGGCCGGCGGTGTCGGCCTGCCAGCTGGTGACCGCACTGTAGAGACGGGCGCCGACCAGCCCGGCTGGCACACCCCAGAGGGCCAGGCGGACCATCGTCGCCGGCTTCCCGCCTTGCGCCTCCCACCGTCGCTGCGCCAACCCGACAGCAGCACCCACCCCGGCGGCGATGAGCAGCCCGTAGACGTGGAGGCGCACGGAGCCGAGACTGATCCCGCTGGCCGGAGGGCTCGGTATGGACCGACCATGGCAGCTGGGATGCCGCCTAGCACGCCTTGACGCTCCGGGGGCGGTCATCGGGGCCGATCGTTAGCGGCGAGCTGACGTAGGGATGGTCGGTGCCGGTCACCCGGCGACCGTGACCAGCGTCCCGTAGGTGAGCAGTGGCCATGCTTGGGCCCCTGCGGCGTAGGGGACTTCCACGCACCCCAGGCTTTGGGGGAACCCGAAGGAGGAGCGGGGGATGTAGTGCACGGCGTCGCCGCCGTTGAAGTAGGCGACCCATTCCACCGGATCGGCGTAGGCGGAACCGTCGGGGTTCGCTCCCTTCATGATCTGGCGGCGGAGTCGCTCGTAGACCGGGAAGGTGCCGTCGACGGTCGGAGCTGCGGAGATCCCGGTGTTCGCCGCGGTGCGCACCGCGACCGCACCGTTGTGCCAGACGGTGAGCGTTTCGGAGCCGGCCTTGTTGGCCACAGCGTAGGTGTAGCCGGCCGTGTTGGTCTGCCCGGCGGCAACCGAGGCGAGCAGACTGGTCCATAGGTGGGGGCCGGCGACGCCGTCAGAGGTGAGCTGGTGCGCGGACTCGAAGGCCATCACCGCGCCTCGGGTGATGAGATTGGCGGAGCCTGCCTGCCACAGCGTTGTCAGCGACGT
This sequence comes from Actinomycetota bacterium, assembly GCA_030853185.1. GTDB lineage: Bacteria > Actinomycetota > Acidimicrobiia > Acidimicrobiales > Palsa-688 > JALZAH01. The sequence continues at coordinate 4,736 of JALYVP010000192.1, forward strand.
AGGCCAGCCGGGGCTCGTCCAGGCGAAGTTCCCGGCGGGAGGCGCCGCTGCTGCTGCGGCCTGTCCGACAACATCTCCAGGGGCGGGGGCGGCAGCCGTCGGGGTCCAGGTCAGCGGGAGATAGCCGGTTGCGGCTAGGAGTTGTTGGAGGCGCAGGGTTGAGCCGACGGCGACCGTGAACTTGGTGGTGACCGGGGCTGGCAGCGTGGCCCCGTCGGTGCCGTGCGGGCCGGACGGGACGGTGACGGTGATCGGGGCTCCGGGGGGGAAGGGGGAGGCGGGCGTGAACCGCAGGACGTTCGGGGCCGTATGCGTCCACTGGCCCGGCCATGACGGTTCGAGCTGCGGGGTCGCCGAGGAGGGGTTGAGCGGGGCTGAGAAGGTCACGTCGATCGGAGCGGAGGGCGATACGTCCTTGGTCCCCGAGACTGGAGTGAGCGCGGTGACCGACAGCGGGGGTGGCGCTGTCGTGGGTGGGGGAGCGGGGAGGGCCGGTCGGGGGGCGCTGGTCGGCGACGCCCCGACCGTACGGGTCGTCTGCAGAGTCGTCGCCGTCCAGCCGCCTGCTACCAGAACGACGACGACAACAGCCCCGAGCGTTACGTGAAGGCGCCTTACCGGCTGGCGGCGGTGCCGCCCGTGCGCAGACGTAGCAGATGTCCGACGGAAAGGGTTCCTCACCGGCCCCACGCTACCGACAGCTACGACACTGTGTAGGATCGGGGTCCTACATTTCTCCTTCGCGTCAGCGTCACCAACATCGGTGCACTCCGGTCGCCTGCGGTGCGGGGCGTCAGGTTCATCAAGGTCGGCGAATCCATGAGGTGGAGATCTCGATGAGGGTGGTAGGGGTGGCCCAACGACGGGCAGGCACGTCCCAAGTTTCTCTTCTGTGAGGAGTCCTATGACCACATCGATGAGCCGCCGCCAGTTTCTGACCGTCGCCGGGTCCGGGGTCGTCGCGCTCACCGGTCTCGCCGCATGCGGATCGACCTCGACAGGGGCGATCGGACCGGGCAGCCCCCAGGTGCGGGCCACCGAGGCGGCCAGACGGCGCAGCGGCAACACGACCTCGGTGAACCTTGTGGCCTCGCCCGTGGTGGCCGACCTGGCCGGCCAAGAAGCCCACACGTGGGCTTACGCGACGGGACTGGCAGGCCCCGAGATCCGTCTACAGCGCGGTGACACCCTCGACGCTGCGGTTGACAATCTGCTGCCGGAGCCGACCACCGTCCACTGGCACGGTTTGGCCATCGACAATGCCATGGACGGGGTGCCCGACATGACACAGAAGCCCATCGCCTCCGGCGCCAGCTTCCGGTACCGCTTCGTGGTCCCCGACGCGGGAACCTACTGGTTCCACTCCCATCAGGGCCTCCAGCTCGACCGGGGACTGTATGGGCCTTTGGTCGTCGAGGACCCCACCGAACCCGGTGTCGACGTCGATCAGGTTCTCGTGCTCGATGATTGGCTGGACGGGATCGCCGGCACCCCCGACCAGGCGCTGGCCACCATCCGCGGCGGCATGGGATCGATGGGCGGCACCGGCGCGGGCGGTGGGGGGATGGGTTCGATGAAGCGCATGAGGTCGTCGTTGCTCGGCGGTGACGCCGGCGACATCACCTACCCGCTGCATCTGATCAACGGTCGCCCGCCCGCAGACCGAGCGACGGTCATGGCCCCGCCTGGGGGCAAGGTCCGGCTGCGTCTCATCAACGCAGGCTCCGATACCTCTTACCGCTTCGCTGTCGGCGGGCACCCTTTGACCGTCACCGCTGCCGACGGACGAAGCGTCCAACCTGTCGTCGTCGACACGTTGGTCATCGGGATGGGGGAACGCTACGACGTCGAGGTGATTGCGGACCCCGGAGCCTGGCCCATCGTCGCCGCCGCCGAAGGCAAAGGCGGTGCCGTCGCCGCCGCGGTGCTGCGCACCACTGACACCGTGGACCACCCTGGGTTTAGTGGAGAGTCCTCCGCTTGGGCGCTGCTGACCTCTGTTCCCTCCCGTTGTAGCAGAAGGACGTGTATGTCGGCACCCGGCTTCGGCGTTCGTGAGGAACGCCGAACGT
>JALYVP010000193.1 GCA_030853185.1 Actinomycetota bacterium
TCGCCGACTTCAGCGGCACCATCGCCGAGATCAACGAGGACCAGCTCAAGCTCAAGGTCCTCGTCAACATCTTTGGACGGGAGACACCCGTCGAGCTCGACTTCGCCCAGGTGGCGAAGTTGTGACGAACACCGACGCCTGAGACAGCGAAGCGGTAAGAGGAGCAACGACCAGCTATGGCCAAGCGACGAGTTGTCGCCATCGTGAAGATCCAGTTGCCCGCGGGCAAGGCCACCCCGGCTCCGCCGGTGGGCACGGCGCTCGGTCCTCACGGCGTCCAGACGATGGACTTCGTGAAGCAGTACAACGCCCAGACCGAGGACCGGGTGGGCCAGGTGATCCCCGTGGAGATCACCATCTTCGAGGACCGCACCTTCACCTTCATCCTGAAGACGTCGCCGACCCCGGTGCTCATCCGCCAAGCGGCGGGCGTCGAGAAGGGGGCCCAGACAACGGGCCGGGAGACGGTGGGCTCGATCACCGACGCCCAGCTGACCGAGATCGCCCAGACCAAGATGCCCGACCTCAACGCCAACGATCTGGACGCGGCCAAGGCCCAGGTGGCCGGCACCGCCCGCTCCATGGGCATCACCGTCGCCACCTAGTACCACTCGTCCACTGTCACCGATGAGGCAGGAATGACCTCGACCCGCCCATCACAACCCTGAGGGAGCCACCATGGCGAAAGGCAAGAAGTACGTCGACGCAGCCAAGCGTCTCGACCGGACCGAGTCGTACGCACCCGGCGAGGCCCTGGACCTGGTCAAGAGCCTGGCCGCGGCCAAGTTCGACGAGACGGTCGAGTTGGCCATCCGCCTCGGGGTGGACCCCCGCAAGGCGGACCAGGTCATCCGGGGCACCGTCGCCCTGCCCGCCGGCACCGGCAAGGACGTCCGGGTGGCGGTCTTCGCCACCGGACCGGCCGCGGAGGCGGCCCGGGCGGCCGGCGCCGACATCGTCGGTGCCGAGGATCTCGTCGCCCAGGTCGACGGCGGCTTCCTCGACTTCGATGTCGCCATCGCCACCCCGGACCTGATGGGCCAGGTCGGCCGGCTGGGCCGCAAGCTCGGCCCCCGCGGGCTCATGCCCAATCCCAAGACCGGGACCGTCACCACCGACGTGGGCAAGGCCGTCACCGAATTCAAGGGCGGTCGGGTCGAGTACCGGGCCGACACTCGTTCACGGGGCGTCGTCCAGGTCCCGATCGGGAAGGCCAGCTTCTCCCGTCAGGGCCTGCTGACCAACTTCCGGGCCGTCATCGATGAGGTCAACCGGGTGAAGCCGGCAGCCGCCAAGGGCCGCTATGTCCGGTCGGTGTCGGTGAGCTCGACGATGGGTCCAGGGGTCGATGTGGACATCAACCAGCTCCGCGTGCCCGACGAGGAGCTGGCACCGGCCAGCGCCTGAGCCATGGGGGCGATCCATCGCCCGTTTAGGGCGAGAGGTTGGCGGAGAGGAACAGCGGGTCCAGGGTCGGCGTGTGGCTCGGCCCGTCTGGGGGTCTTCCCGTGCATCGCCGTTCTTCCTTGCATCGCCGTCTCGCTGTGTCTGCCGCCATTGGCATCGGGGGACTTTTGACCTTGGTCCTCGGCGGCCCCGCCCTGGCCTCGACACCTGCCTCGACACCGAAGGCCACCGTGCCGGCGTCGGTGAGCGGCTCGGCCACCACCCCGATCGGCACGGTCACCGTGCAGGCCTCCAACCTGACGGTGTCGCCCGGGCCGGCGGCGGGCCCGTTCGTGGCCAGCGGCGACCTGGTTCCCTCCTCCATCCCGGTGCTCGGTCCCCTTGCCAGCTACACCTTCGCCGGCCCCGTCACCTGCCTTGACGTCACCGGTCACCGGGCCGGGCTCATCTACCCGATCGCCCGCGCGTCGGGACCGGTCGCCTCGGCGTTCACGGGCATGGCGATCTCCATCACCGTCCAGGACAACGGCCCCGGGCAACCCGAGCAGATCGGCTTCTACGGCCCCGCCCCGATCAACAACCTGACGACCTGTCCGGCCCTCGTTGGCTTCCTGCCCGTCCTGACGGGACACATCACCGTCACCCCCGCCCACTGAACGGGGTCGGAACGCCACTCGATTTCGTTGCCTAAGCATAAGACTCTTGCCGCCCGAAAGGTCCGGGAGACGGGCGGTGAACAGTCTGCAATAGGCTACGTCACCGGCTACCATCCCCTTATTCATTATGTGATTGAGGAGATTTCGTGGCGCAAAAGCTACAAGTTCTGTTGACGTGTGATCTTGACGACGATGATGTCGAGGCCGTCGAGACGGTGACCTTTGGGTATGACGGAACCAATTACGCCTTCGAGTTGTGCGCGGACCATCTAGAAGAGTTCAACAACGTCATGCAGGGCTACATCGCCTCGGCCCGCCGGGCCGAAGGGCACCGTCGCTCACGAGCCGGTTCGGGCGCGGGGCGCTCGGGGGCGAACCGGGAGGATCCCGGAGCCATACGCGAGTGGGCGCGTGGCGCCGGTTACGAGGTCAGCGACCGGGGCCGCATCCCCGCCGAGATCCGCGACGCCTACGACGCCGCCCACCGCGGCGCCCGCAAGTAGACCTGGGCCACTCGGCTACACTGGCGAACGACATCAGTGTCGGCACTGCCGGCACGTGCAGCCAGAGACATCCGGTGCGCCTCGCCGAGGCGCCGAAGTGGGCTAGCCGGCCCAGCCTGACGAGGCGGCATGGATCCACTGTGGAGCCCTGCGCGCGTTGGGAATGTGACGTGTAGGAGGTGACCCGTGGACAATCCGAAAGCCGAGAAGGTGGCTGTGGCCACCGAGGTTCGTGAGCGTCTGCGCCATGCCGACGCCGCCATCCTCACCGAATACCGGGGACTCAAGGTCAAGGACCTGGCCCAGCTGCGGCGGAACCTCGCCCCCGCCGGGGGCGAATACAAGGTCTACAAGAACACCCTGGCCCGCTTCGCGGTGCGCGACGCTGGATTGGCCGAGCTTGAGCCGATGCTCGTAGGTCCCACGGCGATCACCTTTGTCAAAGGCGATGCGGCGGCGGTAGCCAAAGTGCTTCGTGACTTCAGTGGAACCAATCCGCTGCTGGTCATCAAAGGAGGGGTGCTCGGTGACAAAGTCATCGGTACCACCGAGACGACGGCGCTGGCCGCGCTGCCGTCACGAGAAGTCCTTCTGGCCCGTTTTGCCGTCGGACTGGCCGCCCCACTAACCCAGTTGGCGGGATTGTTGCAGGCCCTTCCCCGCAACCTGGCATTCGGATTACGGGCCCTCATTGACTCGAGGACCGAAGGCGGGGAGGACGCCCCGTCGCCCGCCGATGCCGACACGATCCCGGCCGCAGAAACATCACCCGACGCCTCTGCTTGACCCCGAAGAGACTCACCCCGTCCGTTCCGACGGCGGGGACTACCAGGAAGGACACACGATGGCCACGAAAGAAGAGATTCTCGACAGCATTGCCAGCCTCAGCGTTCTGGAGCTCTCCGAGCTGCTGAAGGACTTCGAGGAGCGGTTCGGCGTCAGCGCCGCCGCACCCGTCGCCGTCGCCGCCCCGGCCTCCGGTGGCGCCGAGGTCGCTCCCGTAGCCGAGGAGCAGGAGGAGTTCGACGTCATCCTCACCGGTGCCGGCGACAAGAAGATCCAGGTGATCAAGGAGGTTCGCTCGCTGACCAGCCTGGGCCTCAAGGAAGCCAAGGATCTGGTCGACGGTGCCCCCAAGCCGGTCATCGAGAAGGCCAGCAAGGAAGACGCCGAGAAGGCCAAGGCCCAGCTCGAGGCGGCGGGCGCCACCGTCGAGGTCAAGTAGGCACACCCGACATCCGGCCGGCCGGGGCGGGCCGGCCGGTAGCCTCCATCCCATGGCCCGAAGCCGGGACCGAGCGCCTCGATCCGGCTCTTCAACGCGGCCAGGTCGTTGACGATGTTCGACCCGGGCACCTCGATGAGACCGTCGGTGTAGGCGATCAGCATCGTGCCGCCCCCGAGGGCGACATGGCCGGTGGTTCGCTCCACGACTGCGGCCGCCCCGAGCAGCACATCGGCCTCTGTCCCGACGAGCTCCACCCGACCGTCAGGGAGACGCAGCAACGCCGGGGGGTGGCGTTGCAGAAGGCGAGCAGCCACGTTCCTCCGGTCTCGACCGGCCTGGTCAACCGGGCGAACAGGACCGTCGCCATCGACGTGATCGACAGGGCCTGCACCAGCTCGTCGGTCCGGTCGAGCACCAGGGCGGGGTCGGCCGCCCCTTCCCGCTGGACGGCTTCCCACGCGATGGAGCGCAGCAGGATCCGCAGGTGGCCCATGGCTGCGGCTGCGGCCAGGTCGTGGCCGACGACGTCGCCGACGGCGATGGTGCAGGTCCCGTCGGGCAGCTCGGGCAGGAGTGAGCGCTGCAGGGTCTCGGCCGCCCGGTGCTCCTGTTGGTAGTGCCGGGCATTGTCGATGCTCAGGCCGGCCCGGCGTCCGAGGTCGGCGGCAACCTCGAGATCGGACGGGTCCCAGATCCGTTCCGAGTCCCCGGAGAAGAACGCCAGGGCCCCGAGCGTCCGATTGCGCCGCGACAGGAGAGGGACGTAGAGGCCCGACGTGACCCCGAGCTCGTTGATGATCCCGATGAGCTCCGGATCGTCCAGCTGGCGGTGCAGGTCCTCGGGTCCGAAACGTTCGACACGGATCGGCTCACCGCGCTCGAGCACGTTGCGGATGAGCGAGTGGCGGGTGAGGCTGGCGGGGAGGAGCTCGGCCAGGCGGTCCAGCACCGCCTCGTGGCCGTCGCGGTGGTAGGTGACGACATCGGTGATCACGTCGTGCTCGGCGGTGGTGAAGCACACCCAGTCGCCGAGCGACGGCACGACGAGCTGGGCCAGGCGCCGGAGGGCGTCACGGACGTCGAGGGTGGAGACCAGGGTCCCGGTGGCCTCCGCCACCAGGCTGAGACGTTGCCGGGGCGGTGCGCTCAGCCGCGTGGGCCCGGTCGCGATCGATGTCGGCCCGGACCCGCTCGGAGACGTCGGTCTGGACGCCGACGAAGTGCATCAGGCGGCCAACGTCGTCGAAGACCGGATTGATGTTCAGCTCGTTCCAAAAGGTGGTGCCATCCTTCCGGTAGTTCAACAGCACCACCGTGCACGGCTCCCCGGCGTCGATGTGGGCCGCCAGCTTGGCCACCTCGGTCCTGTCCGTCGCCGGGCCTGCAGGAACCGGCAGTTGCGGCCCACCGACTCGGCGAGGCCGTATCCGGTCGTGTGGGTGAACGCGGGTTGACCCACACCAGAGGGTTGCCGTCCTGACGAGGATCGGTGATGGTGAACGCGATGCTGGTGGCCACCAGCGCCTGTTGCATCCTGGAGGTCTGCGCCCCCTCGACGCTCCTCCCGCCGGTCCGCGTCGAAGGGTCGACCATGGCCGAAGGACTCTACTGCCCATGGGGTCTCCCGGAGGCACCCGGCCCGGTACCGTGGGAGGGGCCAGTGACAAGCCGCCGATGCTGGGAGGGTCGATCGTGGACAAGAGGATGACGGTGCTGGACGTGCCGGAGTTCGCCAACGTCGAGGAGGAGCGCCTGCATCGCAAGCAGCGGCTGGCGGCGGGATTCCGGCTGTTCTCCAAGTTCGGCTTCGACGAGGGCATCGCCGGCCACATCACGGCGCGCGACCCCGAGGACCCCCACCGCTTCTGGGTCAACCCTTGGGGCGTCCACTTCTCGCAGATCTGCGTCTCCAACCTCATCTGTGTGGATCACGAGGGGACCATCGTCGAGGGCCACGAGGGGGCCCTGCTCAACACGGCCGCCTTCGCCATCCACTCCCAGGTCCACGCCGCCCGCCCCGATGTCGTCGCCGCCGCCCACTCTCATTCGATCTACGGCAAGTCCTTCTCGACCTTGGGACGCAAGCTCGACCCCATCACCCAGGACGTGTGCGCCTTCTACGACGACCACGAGCTCTTCGACGACTACACCGGCGTGGTCCTCGACATCGAGGAGGGCAAGCGCATCGCTCACGCCCTGGCGGACGCCAAGGCTGCCATCCTGCGCAACCACGGACTGCTCACCGTCGGCCACAGCGTCGACGAGGCGGTGTTCTGGTTCACCACCATGGAACGGTCGTGCCAGGCCCAGTTGCTGGCGGAGGCGGCCGGCAAGCCGGTCCTGATCGACCCCGACCAGGCCGCCGTGACCGCCGGGCAGGTCGGGAGCCACCTGGCCGGCTGGTTCAGCTTCCAGCCCCTCTACGCCCGGATCGTGGCCGAGCAGCCCGACCTTCTGGACTGACCGGGGCGGGCGGGCCCGTAGCGCTCCGGCCGGCGCCGGAAGCAGGCCGGCGGCGGTCCCGGGAGGTCATTCACCAGGTAATCCTTGACCGACCGGGGGGCTTTCCCTTACCCTCAACCCAGCCACCTGCACGCAAGGCGAGATTTCTTGCCTTAGCCCGTCCAGCGGCCTACACTGGGCAGTTGCCGTGGTCCCCCGTCTTGCGTCTTCCGCCTCTTTTTCGCGACTTCGACGCGTCCTCACGGCCTATCCGCTCGTCCTCCCCCAGGAGTAGGCCCTTGCCGTCTCGTCCCGCCTCACGGGAGCGTTTCTCCTTCGCCAACCTCTCCGAGGTTCTGCCGCTGCCCGATCTCATCTCGGTCCAGCGTGACTCGTTCAAGTGGTTCCTCGAACAAGGGTTGGCGGACACGTTCCGCGACATCAGCCCGATCGAGGACTTCTCGGGCAACCTCAAGCTCATCCTGGACTTCGATCCCCAGGACCCTGACCTGCGTCCCCCGCCGAAGTTCACGGTGGAGGAGTGCAA
>JALYVP010000194.1 GCA_030853185.1 Actinomycetota bacterium
CAGGACTTGCGCCCCTCGGGGCTGGCGCGCCGGGAATCGGGCCAGATCGGCCGGGGCCCACCCGGTGCGCCGGGAGCGCTGATCCAACACCAGGCTCTCCAGGATCATGGAGAGCCATTCGGGTGTCGTCATACGGCCGAGAGCCGTGAGCAGATCGCCCGGGCACCGGCCGGTGTCCTCCACCTTGAGCATCACCGTTGGCGTCCCTGGAACGGCGCCCTTGGTCACGAAAGTCTGTCTCTCGACACGTCTCCATCGTTGCATCCAGTCCAACCATGAGGGTGGATGCCTGAGTCACACGCTCGCCGAGCTGGCGGTTCCGGGCGCAGACTGCTGCATCGCGGAGTTGGTTCAGACCTCCGTGGCCAGCAGATCCCCGAGGTGCTGGTCGATCTGGGGCATGTAGGTCGGCGCCACGCCGAAGAGTCCCAGGTGGCCCGAGACGTCGTTCACGACACGCAGCTCGCTGCCGGGAATGAGAGCCTGTTCGGGCGCGCAGTCCCGGACCGGGAAGAGCAAATCCTCGTCGATCGGCATGACGAAGGTCTTGGCGGTGATCCGCCCCAGGGCCGCCGCCAGGTCGCCACCGGTGTGGCGAGCCACGTCGCCCCGCTGCCACTTCCACGACTGGCACAGCAGGTCGTTGGGGTCCATGGCGGTGAAGTAAGGCTCCAGGAATCCGGCAAGGAACGACTCCCTCGAGTCGAAGTCGAGGCCCCGCCAGGCCTCCTGCTTCCAGAACTCGGTCGAGAAGCCCACAACCGCCCAGATGTGGGCCTGGCGGATGATCCCGTCGACGACGTCACTGTTGGACTTGTATTCCCCCCAGTCCCAGCCCGGATCGGACATGAATGCTTCCCTCATCGTCTCGGCGAGGAGGAAGTCATGGGGGGTGTTCTGCGCCGTGCCGGCGATGGGCGCGGCCCGCCGGACCTTGTCGGGAAACCGGACCGCCCACTCGTAGGTTTGCTGCGCACCCATCGATCCCCCGAGGACCAACGCCAGGCTGTCGATGCCGAAGCGCTCCCGCAGGAGCCGCTCCTGGGCCACGACGTCGTCACCGATGCGGACCTTCGGGAACTTCGACATCGCCAGCGCCGCGTTCGGACCGCCGGCGTTGTGCGGGGAGGTCGACAGGCCGCTGCCGATCTGGTCGATGGCGACGATGAAGTAGTGGTCGGGGTTCAGGGCGTGATCGGGTCCGATGTACACGTCGCGCCAGATCTGGTGCGTCCCCGAGTACCAGCTGGTGATCAAGATGGCGTTGTCCCTGGCCTCGTTGAGCTCGCCGAACGTGGCCACGGCGAGATGGCAGTCCGGGATGGACCCACCTTCCTCCAGATCCAGCTTGCCGATGCTGATCAGGTCGTACTCGCCGTGGAACTCATGGCTGTAGAACGGGTTGTCGATCACGGGCTCCCCCTCAGTCGTCGATGCGGGCCAGCCTATTCTGCGCCTGCCCTTCTGCCACTAGCCCAAAGGAACGGGACGCGCCTGCCGCACGGACGGGGTGCACCGCCGAGCCTTACGCCATCGTCACCCGCTGAAGGCCTTCACTCCCGATTCCGTTCCGACCAGCACCTGGCCGTCGTCGGCAACGGACGGCGTGGAGAAGGTGGGGACCGGCCCGGCCTGGGCCGTCCGTTCCACGGCGCCGGTGGCCGGGTCGAGGGCCTGCAGGGTGCCGCTGTCGTAGTGGAGGGCCCACAGCGAATCCGCCGCCAGGGCCGGGGCGCCGTTGACGTCCCCGTCCCGCCACCCCAGCCGGCCTTGCGCCAGGTCGACCTCTTGGATGCCGCCGCCCCGGCAGGGAACGTAAAGGGTGTCGGTGGTCGCGTCGAAGGCGTTGCTCCCGACTGGGTCGCTCCCACAAAGGCCGGGGATCCGGTCCACCACGCTCAAGTCGGACTGGCGCAGCACATAGCCGATGTCGCTCTTGCCCACCGAGAAGATGGTGCCGTTGGGCAGCAAGGTCGGACTGTCGGTGCCGAGGTCCCCATCGCCGGTGGCGGTCGGATCGGCGAAGGAGGCCTCCCGTACACCCGTCCCAATGCTGCCACCGGCGTGGCGTAGACCGCCGCCCCATCCAGTGGCGCGCTCCACAGAGGCGTGCCCGGGTCAGGTTTGGCCGCCGGCGAGGTGGGACCGGAGCTGGGTGGGGTGGAGCGGGCGCTGACCGAGGAGCCGCAGCCCGTCAACAAGAACGCTAGGAGCACCGACAGAGCGGTACACCGCGGGCCATGACTCATGCCTGGCATCCTCTCTCACCCGCGGGTTATACCGTGCCAGGCCACAAGTGCCCGTTGACGGTCGCCAGGGTAGTTCGCACCGCTAAGCTTTGGTGAAAGACAAGCGTGCTGTCCCGAAGGGTGGCCCACGATGTTCGACGTGATGAAGGTGGTCGAGGAGCGGCACGGCGAGAACTTCCGCCTCCACAACCAGTACCTCAACCCCAAGATGGCGCAGGTCCTCAAGACGATCGGGTTCGATCGGTTCTATGTCCGGGGGGAGGGCTGTTACCTCTACGATGCCGACGGGCAGCGCTATCTCGACTTCCTCGCCGGGTTCGGCGTCTACGCCCTCGGTCGGAGCCACCCCGTCATCAAACAGGCGCTCCACGACGCGATCGACGCCGACCTGCCGAATCTGGTGCAGATGGACTGCGCCCTGCTGCCCGGGCTCCTCGCCGAGCAGCTGGTGCGCCGTTCACATGCCGACATCAATCGGGTGTTCTTCTGCAACTCCGGCGCCGAGGCCATCGAGGCGGCCATCAAGTTCGCTCGTCACGCTACCCGCCGTCCTCGCGTCCTGTACTGCGACCACGCCTATCACGGCCTGACCACCGGCGCCCTGGCCCTCAACGGCGGCAAGGAGTTTCGCTCGGGGTTCGGTCCGTTCCTCCCGGACTGTGACGCCGTCGAGATGGGCGATCTCGACGGGTTGGAGCGGCGGTTGCGCCTCGGCGATGTGGCCGGCTTCGTCTTCGAGCCGATCCAGGGCAAGGGCGTCAACGAGGCCCCCGACGAGTACTGGTCGGCGGCCCAGGAGCTGTGCCGTCGCCACGGCACGCTCTTTGTCGCCGATGAGGTGCAGACGGGACTGGGGCGCACCGGGCGGTTCTTCTGCCACGAGCACTGGGGACTGCGCCCCGACATCATCACCTTGTCAAAGGCCCTCTCCGGTGGTTTCGTGCCCGTCGGGGCCATGTTGTGCACCGACAGGGTCTCCGAGAGCGTGTACAGCTCGATGGACCGGGCCCTGGTGCACTCCTCCACCTTCGGCAGCAACGCCCTGGCCATGGTCGCGGGCCTGGCCACCTTGTCGGTGTTCGACGACGAGGACATCGTGGACCGGGCCCGGCGAACCGGGGACCTGTTCGAGAAGGCCCTCGAGCCCCTGGTGGATCGGTATGAGCTCCTGCACGAGGTCCGGGGCAGAGGCCTGATGATCGGCCTGGAGTTCGGCAGGCCGACCTCACGGCCCCTCCGCCTGCGGTGGAACGCTCTCGAGCGGATCCGCCCCGGGTTGTTCTCCCAGCTGATCGTGGTACCGCTCTTCCAACAGCACCGCATCCTCACCCAGGTCGCCGCCGACAACGTCAACATCGTGAAGCTGCTGCCGCCGCTCATCGCCGGCGAGGACGAGGTCAACCAGTTCGTCGAGGCTCTCGAGGAGGTCCTGGACGACGCCCATGGTGGAGCCGGCTTCTATGTCGACTTCGGCCGAACCATGGCCCGAGGGGCGATGCACCGCGACCGGGACTGAGCGCACCGGCACCGGCGCTGGTCAGCCCGCTTCGTCGGCGGTCTGACTCCCCCCTCCCAGCAGCGACGTCGCCTTCGGCGAGGCGTCCTCGCTGTCGGCGAGCTCCTCGTGGATCAGGCCGCTGTGGCTGAGGGCGAAGACCCCGAAGGCGAGCACGGCCAAGGCCACGACCTCGATGGCGATCTCGGCGGGGCCCAGGCGCAGGCGATCCTTGAAGATGAAGACGCCGAGGAGGCTGGCAACCAGGGGGTCCACGATGGTGAAACCAGGTTGGGAAGCGGCCAGCGGACCGGCGCGAAGCGCGTTCGACGACAGGACCATCGATGCTGCCCCCACCCCGACGAGGACGTAGAGGGACCACGTCGAGAAGATCCCGGTCACACCGTCGCCGGTGTGCGAACCCAGCTCCTTGATGACTGCCGCCAGGAAACCCCACGAGACGCCCGTCGCCACGCCGAGCATGGCCGCCCGGCGGGCGGGTGACGGCCGGGTTCCCCGACGCAGAGGGGTGAACGCAGCCACCGCGATGATCAGGACCAGGCCCAGGCCGGACAGGCCGGCCAGCACCCAGAGGGTGGCCGCCGCCTCCGCCTGCCCTCCCGATGGTGACGCCGTGAAGAGGAACACCCCCAAACCGGCGGCCATGGCAGCCGCCGTCAGCCAGTCGGCGGGGCGTACGCGGCGGTGGCTGGCCACGGCCAGGTAGGCGAAGACGAACAGGAGCTCGGAGGCCAGGATGGGCTGGACGAGGGCCAGGCTGCCGAAGTGCAACGCCGTGGCCTGGCAGGCAAAACCGACCACCATGCTGCCGACTCCGAGGAGCCAGACGGGTTCCCCCATCAGATGAAGGACCAGCTTGACGCTGAAGCCTTCGCCCCCCGGCGCCTGGCTGGCGCCGCGTCGCTGACAGATGGACGACACCGCGGTGAACAGGCTGGCAGCCACGGCGAGGAGGATGGCTTTGCCCATCGGGCGACTCTAGCGACGACACCCTCGGTAGCTGCTCGTGGGCCTACCCGATGGGGCCGGCACCCATGGTTCCCCGCCGTCGGCGCCCGGAGGTCCAGACCTGGCTGACCAGGGGGACGCCGGGCCGGTAGGCCAGATGCACCGGGGAGGGGGCGTCGATGACGAGGAAGTCGGCGGTGGCACCGATCCCGAGGTGGCCGATGTCGGTCCGGCGCAGGGCCGCCGCCCCGCCGGCGGTTGCCGCCCACAACGCCTCGTCGGGGCTGAGACCCATCTCCCGCACCGCCAGGGCGATGCAGAACGGGAGGTTGGTGGTGTAACTGGTGCCCGGGTTGCAGTCCGACGCCAGGGCCACGGTCGCTCCCGCGTCGAGCAGGCGGCGACCGTCGGCGAACGGTGACCGGGTGGAGAAGTCCGCACCCGGAAGCAACGTCGCCACGACGTCCGATGCGGCCAGGGCCTCGACGTCGACGTCGCTCAGGTGGGTCAGGTGGTCAGCAGACGCAGCTCCCACCTCCACCGCCAGCTGGGCTCCCGGCCCCGTCTCCAACTGGTTGGCGTGGACCCGGGCCGCCAGCCCCCGTCGCTGGCCGGCCTGGAGCACCTCCCGGGCCTGGTCGGCGTCGAACGCCCCCCGCTCGCAGAACACGTCGATCCAGCGGGCCCGGGCGACGCAGGCGTCGAGCATCGCCGTGCAGACCAGCGCCACGTAGTCGTCGCCGCGACCGGCGAACTCGGGGGGGACGACATGGGCGCCGAGGAAGGTGACCTCGGCGGTGACCGCCGCCGCCACCTCCACGGCGCGCCGCTCGTCGTCAACCGTGAGGCCGTAGCCCGACTTGCACTCGAGGGTCGTCGTTCCCGACGCCAGCGCCTCCAACGCCAGGCGGGTGGCATTGGCCGTCAGCGCCTCGTCCGAGGCGGCCCGCGTCGCCGCGACCGTGGTGCGGATGCCCCCGGCCTGGTAGGGCCGGCCGCCCATGCGCGCCGCGAACTCATCGCTGCGGTCCCCGGCGAACACGAGATGCCCGTGGCTGTCGACGAAGCCGGGCACGACGGTGCGTCCATCGACGTCGACCCGCTCGTCGGCCGGTGGCGGCCGTCCGCCGCTGGCGCCGACCCACACCACCTGGCCTTCGTCGACGACGAGGACGGCGCCGTCCAGGTGTCCGAGCCGGCCATTGCCGGATTGCTCGTCGTTGGTCACCAGGCACCCGATGCGGTCGACCAGCAGAGAGGTCACAGCACCACCTCGGTCAAGGATCCATCAGTTGGCGGACGGAGGCGTCGAGCTGGCCGACCACGTCGTCGACGGCGGTGTGGCGGCCGGAGACTACGACATGGCGGCCAGAGGCCACGACGTCCGTGATGTCTGCGGCGGTGGCGGCGTAGATCACTGCCGCCACCAACTGGGCGGGATCGGCACCGGCCAGGCGAGGAGTGTCGAGGCTGACGGCCACCAGGTCGGCGAACGCCCCCGGCTCGATACGGCCGGCGTCGGGCCAGCCCAACGCTGCGTGACCGGCGGAGGTCGCCGACGCCAGCAGCGCAGCGGGCGCCCACCGGCCCCGCTGGCCCCGGGCCAGGCGCTCGTCGAGCTCCAGCGCCCGGGCCTCCTCCAACAGGTCGATGACGGCGTGGCTGTCGGTGCCCAGACAGATCGGCGCACCGGCGTCGGCCAGGGCCCGCGCCGGGCCGATGCCGTCGGCCAGATCTCGCTCCGTGGTGGGGCACATGCAGATCCCGGTGGTGGTCGAACCCAGCATCTCGACATCGGCGGCGTCCAGGTGCGTGGCGTGCACGGCGGTGCTACGGGGTCCGAGCGCCCCGGCGGCGGCGAGGACGGCCGTGGGGGTGGCGCCGTACGCCGCGAGCGATGCGGCGTTCTCTGCGGGCTGCTCCGACAGGTGGGAGTGGAGCGGCGAGCGATGTTGGGCCGCCCAGTGGGCGACGACGGCGGCCTGGTCCGGCGGCACGGCGCGCACCGAGTGGATCGCCGCGCCCATGCGGGCGTGGCC
>JALYVP010000195.1 GCA_030853185.1 Actinomycetota bacterium
GTGCCGAGGAGCCGATAACGCCTGCCGAGGCCCGCATGCTCGGATATCTGCTCGGTGACGGGTATGTCGGCGGCAAGACACCCATCACGTTCATCAACATCGAAGAGAGCCTCCAGGACGACGCAGCGTCCATCGCTGCCACCCTGGGGTGTTCGGCTCATCGTCGGGGCATTGAGACCTCCTTCTCCCATCGTCCTGGCGAGACCAACAAGCTGCTGGCTCTCTGCCGTTGGGGCGATCTCTACGGTCACCTGGCGCCCGAGAAGCAGATCCCGGCTCAGCTGTTCGACGCCGAGGTTTCCGAGGCGGTGCTGGGGAACCTCTTGTTCGGGCTCTTCGAATCGGACGGCTGGGTGAGCCGGGAGCAGACGGGTGGTCTGCGGGTGGGCTACACCACGACGTCGGAGCAGTTGGCCCACCAACTGCACTGGCTCCTGCTCCGGTGGGGCGTGGGCAGCAGCGTGCGGGTCTATGACCCCACAGGAAAGCGCCCGAGCATCGTCGAAGGCCGAAAGATCATGAGCAAGCCTCCCTGCTGGGAGGTTCGCGTCTCCGGGTTGGACAACGTCCTCCGATTTGCTGCCGCTATCCCGCAATGGGGACCTCGCAGTCGGGTTCTGGCTGACGAGCTGACAGCTCCTGGCCTCGCGGTTCATCGAGGATCCTCGCGGGGCTACCTTCCGGGGAACCAGACGGAACCGGTGCTGGCCTACCTGCGTGGTCTAGGTGTGAGCGCCCAGACGGCCGCGTCACTGATCGGTGATGGTGCTGGCGACCCTCGCGGCGGTCTCCGCCAGGTGCTCGGCCACAGCCGGCTGCGGCGGGACCGCATTGAGCGACTGGCTGATGGGCTGGATAGCAGCTTCCTCCGCGATCTGCTGAGCGAAGAGGTGTGGTACGACCAGATCAAGGTCATTCATCCCCCTCAGTGGAGCGCCATCTATGACGTCGAGGTCGATGAGCATCACACCTTTGTGGCCAACGATGTCGTGGTGTCGAACTGCTCACCCCCCTTCCGCCAAGCCGAGTTCGACATCATGTACGGCAAGGGCATCAGTCGGGAGGGTACCCTCCTCGACGTTGCCGTCGAGAAGAACATCATCAAGAAGTCCGGGGCCTGGTACACCTACCAGGGCGAGCAGCTGGGCCAGGGCCGGGAGAACGCCAAGGCGTTCCTGGCCGACAACCTCGAGCTGATGATCGAGGTCTCGGAGAAGGTCCGCCAAGAGGTAGGTCTCGGGGGCATCAGCGCCGGCGATGTCATCGGCGCCGATCCGGCCGACGATCAGCCCATCACCCTGGAGGACTGAGCCGGGCCCAAATCATTGGCGATCGGCCTCGCAGGGGACCAGCATCAGCCGATGACGAGTCTCACGGACATCTGGCCGCTTGCCGGCCTCCGCCTGCGGACCGGTGACCTCGAGCTGAGGTTCCCGAGCGATGCCGACCTGGCCGAGCTGGCGGCCGCAGCGATGGCCCCGGTCCACGACCCGCAGACCATGGCGTTCAGCACCCCGTGGACGGACGCACCGCCGACCGAACGGGCCCGCGGGGTGCTGCAGTGGCATTGGAGCCTCCGAGGCTCGTGGTCCCCTGAGCAGTGGACCCTTGGACTCGTTGCGGTGCGGGCCGGTGTCGTGGTGGGCACCCAGGACATCTCGGGCGGGCGGTTCGACGCCACGCATGAGGTATTGACGGGCTCGTGGGTCGCGGCCGCTCATCAGGGTGTGGGCATCGGCACGGCCATGAGGCGGGCCGTGCTGCACCTCGCGTTCGCCGGGCTTGGGGCCAGGACGGCCCGGAGCGGCGCCTTTCTCGACAACGAGGCGAGCCTTCGGGTATCGGAGAAGCTCGGGTACGTCCCCGATGGGACGGAGGTTCACGCGCCTCGGGGTACCGGGGCCACGATGACACGCCTCCTGCTCGTCCGCTCCGTCTGGGTGGAGCGATCGCCCCGTTGGCCGGCCGTCGAGATCGAGGGCCTCGACGACGCCTGTCTCTCCATGTTCGGGCTACCGGCGGCGGCGTGATCGCCGGCCGGGGGCGCATGGGGTCACGGAGGGGCTACTCCGAGATGGGCCCGGTGCAGTGGCCGAGGATGGTGCCCGACACCGAATGGGTGCGGGCCAACCGGCGGAGGGCCGTATTCCATTGGGGAGCCGACCAGGACCAGATGCGGCTGTGCTGAACGTTCACGCTGACTGGCTCCATGTTCCAGCACCAGGCGGTTCGGGTCAGGGCCCCCTGCCCGTTGGCGTAGATGCTCCAGGCCAGCAACACGGCACAGCCGACACTCAGGAAGCGGGCATGAGCCAGGGGGTTGCCGGGTCTCGCCGGGCCAAGGAGGCGATGAACGGCAGGCACGGACAGGACCGTAAGGTAGACCAGGATGTCGGTACTGAGCCGGGGTCCGTAGGTGTAACCGCCCCACCACTCATGGACCAGGCCGGCGATGAGGAGGAGGTGGGCGAAAGCGCACAGGGCCAACGTGGGATCCAGGCTTCCTCGCGACCGTCGCCACCCCGCAACCAGGCCGGCCACGGCAATGATGGCGATGGGCGTGAAGATGAGCAGTCCCCGCGACGGGCTCACCAGGTTTGCGGCGAAGGCTTCGCCGTAACTCCCGGTCAGGGCGGTATCGCTGTGGGTGAAGTAGGGCGGAAGCAAGCGACCGAAGAAGACCTGGTTTATCGCCATCCAGGGCACACCGAGCAGTGCGGCGCCCAAGAGATGCCAGCCGATCAACCGCCGCCAACGCCACAGGAGCCAAGAGGTGAGGATGATCACCCCGATGGCATTGGTGGGCCGGACCTCATAGGCCGCGGCCAGGCTGGCGCCGAGACCAGCGGCGTTGCCGGCCGGTCCACCATCGCCTCGCTCCAGCCGGTCGGCGAAGCGGACAGCCAGAGCCAACATCAGCAGCGAAGGCCCGTGCTGCCACACCGCTCGGCTGGCCGTCGACCACGCCGACGTGGCAAAGGCGAAGCTGAGGGTGACCAGCAGTGCCAGTCGCCAGGCCCGGCGCTCGACCCCGTCGGCCGCTTCGGCCCCGTCGGCCGCTTCGGCCGCCTCGCCGCCCATCATGAGCGCTCGGAACCGGAGCAGAACGACGCGGAACAGGACGGCACTGGCCAGGGCGGTGACCACCGCGGCGCTGACGAGCTGAGTGGCGTCGAGAAGGTGCGTGTCGTTGCGGACGAACGCTTGCGCGGCGCTCGGTGTGAGGTGCAGGACGTGCCCGAGATCGAGGGCGACGACCGATGGCACCATCCACAACGCGTTGACCCACGGGTAGGTGTCCACCACATGACCGCCGGGCACCACGAGGGCGGCATAGTTGTGGGTCACCAGCGGGGTGTGCAGGTCGTTGAGGTACAACGAGCCGTGGTGGACGATGGCCCATGCGGTCGGGAACGTCAGGTAGGCGTCGGACATCTGTGTTGCCGGACTGAGGCAGTAGACGATGAGCACCAGGGCGAACACCATGAGGCATCGACGGCGGTCCCTCCGCCGGCGCACCTTGGTCCCCGCAGACCGTGGCCCCGAGGACGCTCGCAGGCTTCCAGTGTGCATTCCGACCTCCGAGCCGCGCTCTCATCGGGACCGAAAGACCCTATCCGCTGCGTCGCCACGCTCAGACACTCAGGGGACGGGATTCGGCCTCTCGGGCAGCCGCGTCGGTGTCTGTTCGGAACAGGAGCACCAGGCCGAGGACAAACAGCACGATGAGCGAGAGGATGGCCTGGCGGAACGAGCCGGTGATGTCGACCACGATCGTGAACAGCAGAGGAGCGATCCAGGCGGTGCCTTTGCTGCACACCTCGTAGAGGCTGAAGAAGGTGACCTCCCGGCCGGCCGGGACCATCCGGGCGAAGAGGGATCGGGCCAAGGCGGTGGTCCCGCCCAGCACCAGGCCGATCACCACGCCCATGGCCACGGCGTCGGCCTCGGTGTGCAGGGCGGCGTAGGCAAACACGATCACGGCGCACCAGATCACCAGGTTGACGAGGACCGCCCGTCTGGACCCGATCCGTCGGGCCATCGCCGAGGACAGCAACGCGCCGCCCATGGCGACGAACTGGATGAGGAGGATCAACTCGAAGAGGAACGGAGACGCCCGGGTGCTGTTGTCGGCGAACAGCTCATGGGTGAGGAATGTCGACGCCAGCGCGATCACTGCCGACATGGCGTCGGCAAAGCACAGGTAGGCCATCACGAACCGCCGCGTCTGGGGCATGGTGCGCAGCCATGCGAGATCCGCCCGCAGCCGCGACCAGGTGCCCCCGTCAGGTTTCCTTGACGCCGACAGGCGAGGCCTGGGGTTGAGGCGCCGGAGCGAGCGGAGCCCGAACCCAGCCCACCAGCCGGCGGCGGTCAGGAAGCAGATGCGCACGGCGGCCGACTTCGACAGGCCGAGGGTCCCGTGGATCTGGATCAGGACCAGGTCCAGGGCCAGGATCATGCCCGCACCCAGGTAGCCGACCGCCGTGCCCCGGCTCGAGACGGCCTCGGTCCGGGCGGGGCTGGCCAGCTCGGGAAGCATCCCGTTCCATACCAGGTCGGACATACCCTCTACCACGCTGCCGGCGAGGAACAGCGCACCGGCCAGGAGCCACTGATGGCCGCTGGTGAGGGCCAGCAGGGCGCAGATGACCGAGCCGCCACCGCACGCCCCGGCCAGCCATCTCCGCTTGTTCCCGCGGCTGTCGACGACGGCGCCCACGCCGGGGAGCACTACCAACTGGAGGACGGCGGCCACGGCGATCATGGCGGACGGGAAGGCGTCGGCGCGGAGTTGGAGAGGGCCGACGGCGATGAGCGTGCCTCGGGCGCCTACCGCACCGGTGGCCAGACTCAGCATCCACGGGCCGATCAGGACTCCGGCCACCGGCGCCGCCCAGCCGTGGTCGGCCCAGTTGTACATGGACCAGGCGGCGACCTGGCCCTGGTCGTCGATCCCTGCTCCCTCGGGTCCGCCGGCCGACGAGTGGAGGGAACGCACCCGGCCACCATGCCATGACGGTGGGGGATCGGCTCGGCTCCCGCAGACCGCCGGGTGGACGAAGGTGCCCAAGTCGACCAGACTGGACGGCGCGTCGCGGTGTGTGGCCATCAGGACGTTGTGGCGCCTCCAACCCATTCATCCACAAGCCATGAGGGGATCTCCGTGGGTTATTTCGCAGCTCCCGAGGAAGTCGACAAGTACATCGGGGGCATCGTCCGCCAGGCCGCCGACGGGCGGCGGAAACGGAGATCGTCATCGACGCGGCCGAGAAGATGCTCTCCTGGGCCGATCCAAACTCGGCGCAGGTTCTCCGTTACGCCAGCACCGTCATGCACGTCCGTCGCACGGCTACCCACTTCTGCATCGGGGCCGCCCTCGGACGCCAGATGCTCAATGCAGGCCTGGCCGAGGTCTACCGTCAGTTCCCGGACATAGGCCTCGCCGGTGAGCCGGTCCTCCAGCAGAACAACTTCATGAACGGTGTCTTCGCCCTGCCGGTCCGCTGGAGCCCGCCCGAGAGCTGAGGTCCCTTGTACCCAGGCGTCCATGCCCAGACCAACCCGGAGAAGCCGGCGATCATCGTCGCCGGCACCGGGGAGACGACGACCTACCGGGAGCTCGACGATCGGTCGCGCCGCCTGGCGCACCTCCTGATCGACGCCGGGCTCCGGCCCGGCGATCACATCGCCATGGTGACCGACAACCGCCCCCAGGCCTTCGAGGTGTATTGGGCGGCGATGCGCTCCGGTCTCTACGTCACCGCCGTCAACTGGCATCTGGCGGTCGACGAGGCGGCCTACATCCTGGGCGACTGCGGAGCCACCGCTCTGGTCGTGTCCGCCAACCTGGCCGATCTGGCCGCCGGGGTCGTGCCCCTCGCCCCCGAGGCGCGCCTCCGGCTGGCCTTCGGCGGTCCGGTCGACGGCTACGGGTCGTACGAGGAGGCCTTGGCCGGGGCATCCGACGAGCCGCTGGCCGACCAGCCCCGGGGCGGCGACATGCTCTACTCCTCGGGGACCACGGGGCGGCCCAAGGGTGTCATGGCCCCCCTGCCCGGCAGCCAGGTCGACGACCCTGGCGATCCGCTCCTGGCCTTCATCACCGGCGCCTTCGGCATCGGTGCCCACACCGTCTACCTATCCCCGGCACCGGTCTACCACGCCGCGCCCCTGCGCTTCTGCGGCGGTGTCAACGCCGTCGGTGGCACGGTCATCCTCCTCGAACGGTTCGACCCGGTCGGGGCCCTGGCCGCCATCGACACCTACCGGGCCACCCACAGCCAGTGGGTGCCGACCATGTTCATCCGGATGTTGAAGCTGAGCGCCGAGGAACGGGCCGGCTTCGACGGGTCCAGCCACAAGGTGGCCATCCACGCAGCCGCCCCCTGCCCCACCGACGTCAAGGCGGCCATGATCGGATGGTGGGGTCCGATCCTCATCGAGTACTACGGGGGAACGGAGGGGAATGGCCTCACCGTCATCACCTCCGAGCAGTGGAGGGAGCATGCCGGCTCCGTCGGCCGGGCCGTGCTCGGCGTGGCCCGGATCTGCGACGACGAGGGCAACGAGGTGGCCCCCGGCCAGATCGGCACCGTCTACTTCGAGCGTGACCACGTCCCGTTCCGCTACCACAACGACCCGGACAAGACCGCCGAGGCGGCCAACCCGCAGCACCCGACATGGACAACGATCGGCGACATCGGCTAC
>JALYVP010000021.1 GCA_030853185.1 Actinomycetota bacterium
CGGTCAAGGCGTGCCCCGCTCGCCGGCGGCCGCCGCCACATCGGCCGCCACCGCGTCCCACCGCTCGGCCCAGCTCCCGCCGGAGGGGCGCAGCTCCAGATCCCGGGCGTCGTCGGTGCCGGCCCGGGTGATGCGCACGTCGAGGTGGTGGGGCCCGAGGAGCCCGGCTGCCCGCTCCCCCCACTCGATGACCGCGAAGGCGTCATCCTCGATGAGCTCGCTCACGCCCAGGTCCTCGACCTGGGCCGATGTGTCGAGCCGGTACAGGTCGATGTGCAACAGGTCGAGGCCCAGGTCGGTCGGGTAGGGCCGCATGAGGGTGAAGGTGGGGCTGGTCACGGCCTCGGTGACGCCGGCGGCGGCGGCCAGAGCCTGGGTGAACGCCGTCTTGCCGGCGCCCAGGTCGCCGGTGAGCAGCAGCACGTCCCCGGCCCGGACGTGGGGGACCAGGGCGGCGGCGACCGCTCGGGTGGCGGCCAGGTCGGCGCCGCCCACGACGAGTGCCGGCCCGGGGGACACGGCGGTGGTCATGCCGGCTCCGCCGCCAGCGCCCGTTTGGCCCGGACGAAGTCTGCTCTCATCCGGGCCAGCACCTCTCCCCCGCCTCGCAGGGCCGCCGCCGGGTGGAAGGTGGGGACCAGGACGGCGCCGCTGTCGCCGAAGGGGTAGACGCGGCCTCGGAGCTTGCCGATGCCGTCGGTGGTCTCGAGGAGCAACTTGGTGGAGAAGTTGCCGAGGGTCAGGACCACCCGGGGCTCGATGAGGTCGATCTGGGCGTCGAGGTAGGGCCGGCACGAGGCGATCTCGTCGGGCTTCGGGTCGCGATTGTCCGGGGGGCGGCACTTGACGACGTTGGCGATGTAGACATCGGCGCGGGCCAGGCCGGCCTCCTCGGCGAGGAGCCGGTCGAGCAGCTGGCCCGAGCGGCCCACGAACGGCCGGCCCAGGCGGTCCTCGTCGCGGCCCGGTCCTTCACCGACGACGAGCAGCCCGGCGTGGGGATCTCCCTCTCCGAAGACGACCTGGGTGCGGCCCTTGGCCAGCGGGCAACGGGTGCAGCCGAGGGCTGTCGCCTGCAGGTCGGCCAAGGCGGGCATGGTGCCTGAGCCTACCGGTGAGGTGTCGGTTGTTCCGTAGGGTGGCGGTCTGTGGGTTGGGTCTACGACGAGGTGCTCCGCCGCCGACTGGCGGCCAACCTGGCCGCCCAGCGGCCCTGCGTTGCTCCCCGCCAGGGCCGGCGGGCGGCGGCGGTGGCGGTCGTTGTCGTCGACAGCGACCCCGGTCGCCATGGCGGTGATCCCGACCACTTCGGGGCCGAGCGGCTTCCCGACATTCCCGGCGCCGAGGGTCTGGGCCTGACCGGGAGCGTGGCCGGGACCGCCGGAGGTCCGGCGGTGCTGCTCACCAGGCGGTCGGCCGGGTTGCGCAACCACGCCGGCCAGTGGGCCCTTCCCGGCGGCCGGGTGGACGACGGGGAGCACGCCGTCGACGCCGCCCGCCGGGAACTGAACGAGGAGCTCGGGCTGGACCTCCCGAGCGAGGCCCTGCTCGGGGTCCTGGACGATTACCCGACCCGGTCGGGCTATGTCATCAGCCCGTTCGTGTTCTGGGGGGGCGCCGACCCTGTCCTGGCGCCGGCCGCCGACGAGGTCCACTCCGTGCACCGGGTGAGCTTCGCCGAGCTCTGCCGCCCCGACTCCCCCCGGTTCGTGACCATCCCCGAATCGGACCGCCCGGTCATCCAGATGCCCGTCGGGGCCGACCTGATCCACGCCCCGACCGGCGCCGTGCTCCTCCAGTTCCGCCGGGTGGCCATGGAAGGGACCTACGAGCGGGTGGCCGACTACGAGCAGCCCGTCTTCGCCTGGCGGTAGGTCACGACCCGGTCGCGCTGAGGTTCACGACGCTCCGTTCGTTGCCGCCACGGTCCCCGCTCTGCCGTTGGGGGCCACTGCTCCCGACGGGCTGGCGGCGGCCTTCTCCCGGGCCAGGAAGGATCCGAGCTCTGCGATGGTGGTCATCAGCGGAGCGGGGAAGACGACGGTGGTGTTCTTGTCAACGCCGATCTCGACCAGGCTCTGCAGGTTGCGCAGCTGCAGGGCCAGGGGGTGGGCCATCATGGTGTCCGAAGCATCACCCAGCGCGGCTGCGGCCAGGGACTCTCCCTCGGCGTTGATGATCTTCGCCCGCTTCTCCCGTTCGGCCTCGGCTTGGCGGGCCATCGCCCGCTTCATGCTGTCCGGCAGCTGGATGTCCTTCAGCTCCACCAGGGTCACTTCCACACCCCACTCGACGGTGGAGACGTCAAGGATTTCGCGGATGTCGAGGTTGATGCGGTCAGTCTCGGACAGGGTCTCATCGAGCGTGTGTTGACCGACGACCTTCCGCAACGTGGTCTGCGCGATCTGGTCGATCGCGGAGCGAACATTTTCGATGGCGACGACCGACTTCACCGCGTCGACCACCCGGTAGTACGCAACGGCCGACACATCGACGCTGACGTTGTCCTGGGTGATGATGCCTTGGGATTGGATCGGCATGGTCACGATCCGCAGTGACACCCGATGCAGCACATCGCCGAACGGGACGATCAGGCGCAGCCCGGGTCCCCGCGGGCCGAGGACCCGGCCCAGGCGGAACACGACCCCCTGCTCGTATTGCTTGATGACCTTCACGGCCAGCATGGCCACCAGTACGATCAGCACGGCGACGACGACGAGAACGGTGAGGACGGTGGTCATGGTGCTCCTACCGCTGACGGCGATCCTTGAGCGTCGAGCCAGAACAGCGCTTCGGAAACGGTAGCGACGACGGGCACGACGGTGTCCAGACCGGTTGTGGTCAGCACCTCGAGCATCAGCGGGTCGGCTACGACCATCACCAGTTGTTGGCCTTGCCTCTTCGTCCGGGCCGTAGCCGTCAGGAGGTGACCGGTGCCGACCGAGTCCATGTGGGTTGTCCCACCCAGGTCAACGACCACCATCGCCTCGGTGCACTCCTCGCGCATCAGATCGCGGAACTCGCAGGCCGTCGTCCAATCCAGACATCCGAGGACCCGGACAACCCGGACGGCGCCGTGGTACTCGCTGACGAGCCGGCAATCATGCCGGGCCTTCGTTCTCTTCTCGGTGAGTGCTGGATCGTTCAAGGGAACCCTCCTGGTTGCCGTACTCATCCATCTAGTCACTGGATGAGGTGGCGATGACAGGGCCAAAAGCCCCCGCCCTCATGTGCGAAGGTCCCCCGCTCAGAGGTGCCGTCGTATCCGGCGCCCGCTGACAGCTTCAGCGGCCACGCGCCCGGTGATCGGTCGAGGCTGGCCCGCCCAATCCTTGATCTGGAGGGCGCGCACCAGGCGTAGCTCTTCGGGGTCCGTCATCACCGTTGCGTGTCCCCGGACCAGGACGCTCCAGCCTTCGGCGAGGGTTGTGTCGAAGTGGTCTGCTTCGAGGCTGAGCGGTCCCCCTCTCCTCAGGGCCGCGGCCATCGAGCCTTCGCCCGTTTGGAACACCAGGTCGTGACCGAACGTCTCGAAGTTGACGGGCAGCGCGACAGGCCCGCTCGTGTCGTCGAAGACCACCCGGCCGATCCCGCCTTGCCCGAGGAGGTCCATGGACGCGGCTCGGTCGAGGATGTCGAGCTCCGGGGTACCTGCAGGACTCCGTTCGCTCCATCCCCGCCCGGTGGGCCACCTCACTTCGAGCCAGTCCCAGCTCGCCACGACGGCTCTTCAATCGGCGTCCTAGGTCGCCCGAACCCGTCCTCGAACATGCGGGACCTTTGGCACTACCGGTCCAGACGTCGCCGGGCGCAAGCTCAAGGGTGTCAGTTCCCCCAAGCAAAGGACGTGGTCAGGATGGCTGCACCTACTCGCATCGCCTCCCCAGTATCGGTAGATGACGGCAAGGCCGTCCCGCCTCCCGCGACCCGGGAACGGAGCTCCGCTCCATCAGCCGCGGCCTCCGAGGCCTCCGGCGCCCACCGTGCCGGCGCGTGGGCGTTCACCGCCCTGCGGCTGGCTCTCGGGTTCGAGTTCCTCTGGGCGTTCGTCGACAAGGTCTTCGGTCTGGGCTACTCCACCCCCAGCGCCAAGGCGTGGATCAACGGTGGGTCACCGACAAAGGGATTCCTCTCGGGAGTGTCCAGTGGTCCGCTGCAGGGGTTCTCCCATGCCATCTCCGGGTCGGCGGCGGCCGACTGGTTGTTCATGCTCGGACTGCTCGGCATCGGCGCCGCTCTCATCCTCGGGGTGGCCATCCGCCCGGCGGTCGTCTCGGGGGTCGTCCTGTTGATGCTGATGTGGTTGGCGGTCTGGCCCCTGGCCACGGTCTCGGGAGGTCAGGCGACCGGCTCGACCAATCCGGTCGTCGATGAGCACGTCATCGCATCACTCGGTCTGGTCGTCATAGGCGTCTTCGCCATGAAGGGCGCCGGCTACCTCGGGCGTCGGTGGGCCGACCTGGATCTGATCAAGCGGATGCCATGGCTGCGCTGATCACCAACAGAACCTACGACCCGGGAGGTCAACAATGAAAGCGCTCGTGTACAAAGGTCCCGGATCAAAAGCGTGGGAGGACGTCCCCGACCCGACGATCCAAGCCCCAACCGACGCAATCGTGCGAGTCGACACCACCACGATCTGTGGAAGCGATCTGCACATCCTCAAAGGCGACGTACCCGAAGTCACCGCCGGCCGCATCTTGGGCCATGAGGCGGTCGGAACCGTCGAACAGGTCGGAGACAGTGTGACCACCGTCGCACCGGGGGATCGGGTCCTGGTGTCGTGCATCAGTGCGTGCGGGCGGTGCCGGTTCTGCCGCGAGGGCCGCTCCGGGCAATGCCTCGGTGGCGGTGGATGGATCCTCGGTCACCTGATCGACGGCACCCAGGCTGAGCTCGTGCGGGTGCCGTTCGCCGACACCTCCACCTACAAGGTCCCCGAGCAGATCAGCGACGAGGAGCTGATCATGCTGGCCGACATCCTGCCCACGGCCTACGAAGTCGGCGTGCTCAACGGCCGCGTCCAGCCCGGTGACACCGTGGTCGTGGTCGGTGCCGGGCCGGTCGGGCTGTCCGCCATCCTGGGAGCCAAGCTCTACTCGCCCAGTCACGTGGTCTCTGTCGACTTGGTCGACGCCCGGCTCGACGCAGCCAAGGTCTTCGGTGCAGATCTGACCGTCAACAGCAGCCGGGACGACGTCGTCGCCTTCGTGCAGGACCTTACGGGGGGTCAGGGGGCGGACGTCGTCATCGAGGCGGTCGGTACCCCGGCCACGTTCGAGCTCTGCACCGAGCTCGTACGCCCCGGCGGCCATGTTGCCAACATCGGGGTGCACGGCAAACCAGCCACGTTGCACCTGGAGACGCTGTGGACCCGAGACGTCACCATCACCACCGGGTTGGTCGATGCCCACTCCACCGCAACCCTGTTGCGCCTGGTCCAGGGCCGACAACTCGACGCCGGACGCTTCGCCACCCACCACTTCGCCTTGGATGAGTTCATCGAGGCCTACGACGTGTTTGCCCGAGCCGCGGATACCGGGGCCCTCAAAGTGATCCTGTCTCGATGAAGACCCAACTCGAGCATCTGCATCTGCCCCGCAACGGCTCGGAACCGAACCCCTCGACCCCGCGAGCACAAGGGGCGATGGCCCAGCTCGACCACGACGAGCTGATCTCCTCTCACGCCGAGACGCTCCGCACCCCCCTCCGGCGCTACGGCCTCGGCGCCCGCACGTTGTTCGCCGTCCTTGATCTGGTCTACGGAAAGGCGCGCACACTCTCAAAGTTCAAGGTTCTCGAGCTCGTCGCCCGGGTTCCGTACCAAGCGTGGGAGCAGGTGGCGTACATCGCCATAACCCACACGCATGATCGCCCGGACTTCGCCCGCCGGATCTTTGACCGTGTCACCGAGAGCCGTGACCAGGAGGACAACGAGCAGTGGCACCTGCTGATCCTCGAGGAGCTGATCGCCAAGGAGGGCACCAGGGAGGGCTGGACCAAGTTCACACTCTTCCCTCAGGCCCTGGCGTTCGTCTACTACCAGCTCTCATGGCTGCTCTACGTGATCCGCCCGGCGTGGAGCTACCGGCTCAACGCCGACTTCGAGGACCATGCCGAGCACGAATACGCCCATCTGGTCTCCGAACACTGGGAATGGGAGCAGGAACCGTTCGAGAGCGCGTTCGCCGCCGACTACGCGCAGCTTGACACGATCGCCGACCTGTTCCGCCAGATCGGGTATGACGAGCGGGTCCACAAACAAGAGAGCCTGGCTGCTATGGACCGGCCCCGCTTCCGCTGATCTGTGCTGGGTGGTCACCGCCGGGAATGGAGGACTCCCACCACGACCGCTCGTTGATCATCGGCGGTGAGCGAGTGCAGGGCTCCCTCGGCCATCACCGTGACGTCGCCGGCGGCGGTGACCATCGAGGTGTCGGCGACGGTGATCGTTGGTTGTCCTTCGATGACCAGCAGGGTGAGATCGGCCGGGGCCGGGTGCTCGGACAGCGCTTGGTCGGCGTCGAGGCACACGACGAACACGGTCGTGCCATCCCGGGTCGCAACGTTGGCAATGACCGCCCGCTCAGGGTCGAAGCGGACCAGGGAACGAAACGAGCCGGCGACGCCCGGCGGCGGCTCCTGAGTGGTGTTCATGGCTGCTCGCTCCGATCGCCCCTGACGGCTCGTTGCTCGGCAGCGTCACGAGATGGCGGAGCGTCTGACGCCCACCGGCACTCGGACTCCTCGTGCACGGCCAGCTCCACCATCACCGCCTCGCCATTGTCGGCTGCCTCCCAGCCTCGAAGGTCGTCATGGATGTCCGCCACGAGTGCCGTCGGATCGTCGTGGTCGTGATCGACGACCAGGCATCCAGCAGCCGAGTCGACGTGCACCTGCTGCACGAGTGGCCGGGCCAGCAGACGATCGGACATGACCCGCAGACACCAGACGCAGTTGCTGTTCTCGAGTTGCACGACCGTACGCACGACGTTGTCTCCTTCGTTAGATGGATTGGCGGTAACCGAAGAACTCGTGGTCCTGGTTGTAGCCCCCGTAGCCGCCGGCCACCTCGGAGAAGTCGACGACGAACTCGATGCCCTTGAGCCATTTGACCTGTTTGAAGCCGAGCTCGATCTCGTTGCGGAGCCGCAGCGGAGCGCCGTGGCCGAAGGTGAGCGGCTCGTCGTTCATGTCGTAGGCCAGCATCGTGAGGTGGTGGCGCATGTGCTCGATGGGGTGGGCGTCGTAGTAGGTACCCTTGTCCGCGCCGTCGCCGAGGGAGTAGAAGACCACCCACCTCGCTTCTGGCCGAGGGTTGACCAGGTCGATGATGGTCGCCATCGATACGCCACCCCATTTGGCGATGCCGGACCAGCCTTGGATGCAGAAGTGCTGGGTTATCTGCTCATGGTGGGGCAAGGCCCGCAGCTCGGTGAGGTCGAGCTCTATGGGGTTGTCGACCAGGCCGTGGACTCGCAGGCGGTAGTCGGCAAAACCGGTGTCGAACAGCCGCTTGTAGTCGTCGGAGTCGGGATACTGCCCGTTGTGCCAGAAGTACGGGGAGATGTCGGCCTCGCGGTACTGGCCGGGCGCAGGGTCGGTGTGCTCGAAGAGGTGCTGAACAGGCCCGACGAGGGCCTGGCCGACCCGTTGGACCACGCGAGGGTGGGCGATGGTGAACGGGGTGGCTGCGACCCAGCCAACCGTGACGATCACCATGGAGATGGCGAACAGAGCGAAGCCGATCCAAGCGTGGTCGTTTCGTCCGGCGTAGATGTGGTTGAGGTTGACCAGGGCGCCGGTGGCGAACACCAGGGTGACGTGCATCACGATGAAGAACAGGAACCAGGCCAGCACCAAGAAGTGCACGGACCGGGCGACCTGGATGCTGAGGACCCGGCTGATCCGCCTGAAGCGGGTCGACAGGGCCGGGGACATGCCCAACCCGGTGATCAGGGCCAGCGGGGCGGCGACGAAGACCGTCACGAAGTAGGCGATCTGTTGCAGACCGTTGTAGGCAGTCCAGCCGGTCTCGGTCGGCCAGTTCAGCGACAGGTACTGGATGAGGGTCGACAGGGCGTTGGGGAACACCTCCCACGTGGTCGGGACCAGGCGCTGCCATTGCGAGGTGACGAACAGCAGGACGTAGAAGACGATGCCGTTGAGCAACCACAGGGTGTCGGTGCCGAGATGCCACCAGCGGGCCAGGCCGATGGAGTGGCGCAGCCCGGGCAGACCGACCTGGCCGGGGAGGCTGATCGAGTCCTGTTTGGCCGTCCACAGCGGGTCGGGCGGTACCGGCTTTTGCACCCGGAACCAGTCCCGGCCGGGGGTGCAATGGCGAGTCCAGTACAGGCGGGGATGGTCCGAGAGGACCTGGATCCCGGAGCGGACGATGAAGATCATGAAGAACACGTTGAAGAAGTGCTGCCACCGCAACCACGCCGGAAAGCCGGTCGTCTTCGGATGTGCTTGGGCCACGGTGCCGGGGTGGGCCACGATGAACCGCTGAACGGTCGGGACATGGCGTAGCCCCTGGGCCACCGCCACCGCGGCGATGAGCACGGCGAAACCGACCGGGACCAGCCACAGCAGGTTGAGCCACCTGGTCCGCCCGATCCGTACCCGCGGGGCGATGCCGCCCACCTGGGGAACCGAGCCGGCCCACGTGGCCGGGGTGATGACGTCGTCGCCCGCGGTCAGCCGGTACATCTCGCCGCGCACCACCTCAGGCGTCACCGCCGACGGGGCGGATGCCGCATGACCGGTGATGCCGTGAACGTCCATACCAGAGTCCTCCTGACTGACTTCGTCACCAGAGTCTGGGGCAACGTCCACCCGCGCTTGAGCGTGTCGACGAGCGGACCATACACCTGGCGGGCCGGGCCTACCGACCTTGCGATCCCGGCTGCTGGTCGCCCGGTGGTACCCGCCAGTCGATACGGGTGCCGCCGGCGGGCCGGCCGGACAGCTTGAACGACCCGCCGAGTGCTTCGGCTCGCCGTGCCATGTTGACCAGGCCCTTGCCCACGCCGTCAAGGGGACCAACGATGCCGACACCGTCGTCGGCCACCTCGAGGTGAACCTCAGCGCCAGAGGCGGTCAAGGTGATGCCCGCCCAACCGGCGTCAGCATGGCGGGCCACGTTGGACAACGCCTCGCGCAAGGTGGCCAGGGCCTCGAGTCCGACCTCGTCGGCCACCAGGTCGATGAGGCCGCTGAAGCGAACATCCGGCTCGAATCCCAAGCCGCGAGCGGCTTCGGCACGGACCTCCAGGACCCGGGTGCGCAAGCCGCCGCGGGCGGTCGGCGGGGGCTCGAGGGCGAAGATGGTGGTCCGGATCTGGCGGATGGTCTCATCGAGATCGAGGACCGCGTTCTGCAGGCGCCTCGTCAGCTCGGCGCCTGCCGCGAGGTGCTCGGAGGCGTTGAGAGACAGGGCCACCGCGAACAGGCGTTGTATGACCGTGTCGTGAAGATCTCTCGCTATCCGCTCCCGGTCCTCGGCGAGCGTCAGGGCGCGGACCCGTGCGTGCAGCCTGGCGTTTTCGACGGCGACGCCGGCGGCTGACGCCAGCGCCGAGACCAGCTGCTCGTCTTCTGCGGAGAACTCGGTCCCGCCTACCTTCTCGGTCAGGTACAGGTTTCCGAACACCTGGCCGCGCACCCGGATCGGGACTCCGAGGAACGATTCCATCGGAGGGTGGCCGGCAGGGAACCCGATCGAGTCGGAATGATCGGCCAGGTTGGCCAGGTGCACGGGGCGAGGATCGACGATCAACAACCCGAGGATTCCGTGCCCTTCGGGAAGATGACCGATCGCTTCGACCGTGACGGGGTCCACGCCGACGTGAACGAACTCCGACAGGCCGTCCCCGGCCGGGTCGAGCACGCCGAGGGCCGCATAGCGGGCCCCGACGAGGTCGGCTGCGGAGCCGACGATCTGGCGAAGCAGGCTCACCAGATCCAGATCGGACTCGATCGCCAGCACCGCGTCCAACAACGCTTGCAGCTTGGCCGGGTTCGACACTTGATGGTACGGCACCCCGGTCATCCTGCCACGACCACCGGCGCGGGGTTCAACCGCGGCTACGCCCCCACGGCCAAGGGTCGGCCGGTCATGCGTCGACCCGAAAGGTGATCGGTCGGGAGCCGAATCAGGCGCGTGGCCCCGCGGCCCACCCAGGGGTGCAGGTCGAGCGCCATGGCCGCCTCCCAGTCAGGATCACCCTCGTCCAGGTGGCTGGCCATGCCGACGGCAAGAACGCTCCACCCCGACCGGCTCACCGGGTCGACGTCGTCCACCTCGAACGCGATCACGGTCTGGCGTGGCACAGCCAGATACTTGGATCCGGCGGCGGTGGCGAACACCACATCCTCGCCCAAGAGGCAATAGGTGACCGGGAGGATCGTCGGAAGCGCGTTGCGCGTCAGCGCCACCCCGCCCACGGGGCGAGTCGCCAGCAACGCCAAGCACCGGGCTCGGGAGAGGATCTCTAAGCCATTGCCGTCAACGGTCATCTCCTCCAGCGTGCACCGAAACGGACGCCGCAACTAGGGCCGAGAGTCCCTTCCAGGATTGACTGAGGTCACCCCTTTGGCCCCTCTGAGCCGACCCCAGCGTCGGCCACCCGACTGGGGCCTTTGCAGGTGCGACGGAGTCTTTCGACTCTATCCGGACGGCTCCAGGCGGGTCAGGATGAAAGAGGACTGTAGGTGGCGCGCCGGCTGGCGGCAGCGCCAACCCAGGAAGAGGAGAAGGCAGAGTGATGGGACGTAAGACGTTCGGTGCCCTGGTGAGTGCCGGCTCGTTGGTGCTGGTTGGCGCGCCGATCATCGCCGGTAAGCTGCTGTCCTGGGACACCCGGACATCGACCTTGCGATGGACCCGGGCGTTGGGCAGGCGGTCATGACGTCCCCGGCACTGAGGGACCAGACCGCCGCCTGGGACACCGACAGCGGCGTTGAGACGCTCACGTACGGGGAATGCCTCGACCTCCTGGCCATGGAGCAGGTGGGCCGGCTCGCCGTGGTGGTCGATGGATACCCCCAGGTGTTCTGTGTCAACTACCGCCTTGACGACTTCGTTGTGGTGTTCAGGACCCACATCGGTACCAAGCTCTGCGCCGCCAACCACGCCAACATCGGCTTCGAGGTTGACCATCTCGATGCCGCAGCCCGTACCGGCTGGAGTGTGCTCATCGAGGGCATGGCCGAGGACATCACCGGTCAACGACCCGGTGTGGTCACCGACCGGGCCCGCCAGGCGGGGGTGGAGTCGTGGGTTGATGGCGACAAGAGCCGGCTGGTCCGGGTCATCCCCGCCAGGATCACCGGACGGCGGATCCCAGCCCATGAGCTGGCCTGGGCGACCGACAGCAGCGGCTACCTCTAACCGGGCAGGGTCGCGGCTGAGTGGTAGGAAGGTCTGTGCCATCCGTTCCGGTCTTGACGACGCTGCGGGGCTATCAGCGTTCATGGCTCGTTGCCGATGTTGTCGCCGGACTGACATTGGCCGCCATTGCCATCCCCGAGCAGATGGCGACCGCCAAGCTGGCGGGCGTGCCGGCAGTCACGGGTCTGTATGCGTTCCTGGCGGGCACGGTGACCTTCGCCGTCCTCGGTTCCAGTCGGTCCATGTCGATCGGCGCCGACTCCACGATCGCCCCGGTCTTTGCCGCCGGGGTGGCGACGGTAACCGTGGCCGGAACGACCAGGTACCTGCATCTGGTGACCTTTCTGGCCCTTCTCGTCGGGGCCCTGGTGGCGGCGGTCGGGTTGCTTCGCCTGGGTTGGATCGCCGACTTCCTGCCGGCGCCGGTGGTGACCGGTGTGCTGGCGGGGATCGCCATCCAGATCGGGGTCCGCCAACTGCCTGCCGTCCTCGGGGTTGCGGGGGATGGCACGACGACCGTGGGGCGACTACGAGCGGTCTTCGGCCACCGCGGCCAGGCGACCGGCTGGTCGGTAGGGATCGCCGCCACCGTGTTCGCCCTGATCGTCGTGGCCGAGCGGGTCAATCGCCGTGTCCCCGGAGCACTGATTGGCCTGGTGGTGTCCACCGCCGTGGTCGCTCTGTTCGATCTCAGGGCCCACGGTGTCGGCATCGTCGGCTCGGTCCATGCCGGGCTTCCCTCTCTCGGTTCGCCGTCGGTGCATCTGGGCGATGTCCGCGACCTGCTGGGGCCGGCGTTGACGGTCGCGTTCGTGTGCGTCGTCCAAACTGCGGCCACGGCCCGCTCGGCGCCGGTCGACTCCGTGTCCGCCGACCAGTTCGATCGAGACCTGGTGGCCTTGGGCGCCGGTAACCTTGTCGCTGGGTTGAGCGGATCGTTCGCTGTCAATGCCAGCCCGCCTCGCACCGCAGTCGTCACTGCCTCGGGGGGCCGATCGCAGCTGTCCGGCCTGGTCGCCGCGGCCGGGGTGGTGGTCGTGCTCGTTGCTGCGGGTCTTCTCCAGGACCTTCCTGAGGCGACCCTTGGCGCCATCTTGATCTTTGTGGCGACCAAGCTGTTCGGTGTAGCGGAGTTGCGCAGGGTCCTTCGCTTCGACCGTGTCGAGTTCGCCTTGGCCGTGATCACCGTGGTGGTGGTGGGTTTCATCGGCATCGAGCAGGGCGTTGTGGTGGCCGGCGTGCTGGCTCTGGCGCAGCGGACCCGTCTCGCCGCCCGCCCTCGCGACGCCGTCCTCGGCCGGGTTCCGGGGACGGACCACTGGATACCGGCGGACGTCGGGCAACCCACCGAGCAGGTTCCGGGCGTCCTCGTCTATCTCCTGTACGCACCGCTGTGGTACGGCAACGCCGCCCACGTTGCGGCTCGCATGCGGCAGGTTCTCGAATCGGCTCCCGAACCGGTCCACGCCCTGGTGTTCGACGCCAACGGCGTGTCTGACATCGACTACACGGCGGCCCGGGCCCTGAGCCAGCTCGCCGTCGACCTTCAGCGCCAAGGGGTGCACATCGGTGTGGCCCGAACATCCCACCTCGTCCACCGCAACTTCAAGCACAGCGGACTCCTCGACGACATCGGCGCCGATCGCCTCTTCCCGTCCGTCCAGGATGCCGTCATCGGTCTCTGCGGGTAGACCGTTCGACTGTTCGCCGCCCGTCGCCGAGGAGACGGCGGCAGTCGGCGGCGATCACCAGCTCTTCGCGGGCGTGTACCACCACGGTCGGAACGGCCGACCCGGGGGCGCTGATCTCGGCGTCGGAGTCGGTGACGGTCGTGTTGGCTTGCTCGTCGAGGCTGACGCCCAGCCACCCGAGACCAGAGCACGCCTCGGCCCGGATCACCGGTGAGTTCTCGCCGATGCCTCCGGTGAACACCAGGGCATCGGTGCCGCCGGTGGCCGCCGCCATCGCCGCGATCTTTGCTCGCAGCCGGTGGAGGTACACCCCGATGGCGAGGGCCGCCGGAGCATCCCCGGCTTCACGACGTTCGACCAGGACCCTCATGTCGCCGCTCGCCTCGCCGGAGAGGGCGGCCAGTCCGCTTCGATGCTCCAGGGCGTCCTCGAGCTCGGCGACACCGATCCCGTTGCTCATGAGCCAGGAGATGGCCCCCGGGTCGACGTCACCGGGCCGAGTGGCCATCACCAGCCCCTCCAGAGGGGTGAAGCCCATGGTGGTGTCCGCCGATCGCCCGGCGCTCACCGCCGTGACCGACGCGCCGGCTCCCAGATGGCAGATGACGAGACGACCACTCCCTGGCGGCCAACCCAACAGGTCGGCGGCCCTCGCCGTCGCCCAGGTGCAGCTCAGACCGTGGAACCCGTACCGGCGGACGCCCCAACGGTCGACCCACTCGGACGGAAGGGCGTAGGTGGTCGCCTCGGGGGGCAACGTGGCGTGGAAGGCGGTGTCGAAGCAGGCGACTGAGCCAAGACCGGGTCGCAACCGGTCCAGGACATCGATGGCCGCCAGCGCCGGCGGGTTGTGGAGCGGGGCCAGCGCCCGGAGCTTCTCGAGGTCGGCTCGGGTCCTCTCGTCGACGATGACCGCGCCGGGGAAGCTGGGGCCGCCGTGGACCACCCGGTGCCCGACCGCGTCGAGTGACCCTGCCCCCCTGACGAATGCACCGAGCTGGTCGGCGAAGTTTGCTCCCGACGGCCCCAGATCGGCGCTGGCACTGATGTGGTCCTGCCCGTCGACCACCCGGAGCTTGACGCTGCTCGACCCTGCGTTCACGACAAGTACCCGCATCGACCGTCTACCTCGATCAGGCCGGATGGCTGCTGTAGCGGACGACGACGACGGGGCATGGGGCATGGGAGACGCAATGCTCGCTGACCGAGCCGAGCAGCATCCCGGCGAAGGCGCCATGGCCGCGGCTGCCGACCACGAGCAGCTCGGCGGCTCGAGCGGCTCTCAACAGCTCCACGGCCGGATGCCCCTCGACCACCGTGGACGAAACCTTGAACGCCGCAGTCCCGTCCAGGCTGTCGGCGATCACCCGGTCCAGGGCCCGCCGACTCTCACCGGGGAGGTCCATGTCCACGGGGACGGGCATGGGGGTGCCGTAGGCGGCTGCCGGCATGTGCCAGGTCATCACCGCCCGCAGGGAGGCACCGGTCAGCTCGGCTTGGCGGGCTGCCCACCGCAATGCGTCCCGCGATGCGTCGGATCCGTCGATGCCGACCACGATGAACGGTTCGGAGGGGTCTTGGATGTCACTCATGGGGTCGTGCCTGTCTTCCTGGTCGCAGTGAGATGCTGCTCTCGCAGTCATCTTGGTGACCATCGGAGTGGTCCGGCACGGGCCGAACGCCCTTTTCTCGGGCGCGTGGCAGGGGCAGGTGGGGACCTTCGGCGCTCGCAGGGGTGACCGTCGGCCCTGATCGGTCGTGGCCGCAGCGGCCGATCATGGGGCATGGACGAACCCGTCGCTGACACCGCCGCTGACAACGTGGCCACCGCCGCAGGTCCCACCATGGCCCCGGCCGGCTACACGCTCACCGGCGCCGCGGGGCCTCTCGACCGAGACCAGCTCCGGCTCATCGACGCGTGGTGGCGAGCCGCCAACTACCTGTCTGTCGGCCAGATCTACCTGATGGACAACCCACTTCTCGACCGCCCGCTGCAGGCCGACGATGTCAAACCTCGGCTGCTGGGCCACTGGGGGACCACCCCGGGGCTGAACCTGATCTACGCCCATGCCAACCGGGTCATCTGCGCTCGCGGTCTGGATGCGGTCTATGTGATGGGCCCCGGGCACGGCGGGCCGGGACCGAACGCCTGCGCCTGGCTGGAGGGCACCTACAGCGAGCGGTACCCCTCGATCGGCCGGGATGCCGAGGGGATGCATCGTCTGTTCCGACAGTTCTCGTTCCCCGGCGGAGTCCCCAGCCATCTCGCTCCTCAGACACCAGGGTCGTTCCACGAGGGCGGCGAGCTCGGCTACTCCCTCCTCCATGCCTTCGGCGCCGCGTTCGACAACCCGGACCTGACCGTGTTCTGCGTGGTCGGCGACGGCGAGGCCGAGACCGGGCCGTTGGCCGCCAGCTGGCATGTCAACAAGTTCCTCAATCCCGCCCGGGACGGGGCCGTGCTGCCGATCCTGCACCTCAACGGTTACAAGATCGCCAACCCCACCATCCTGGCCCGCATCCCCGAAGCCGACCTGGTGGCCCTCCTACGAGGCTACGGCTACGACCCGCATCTGGTGACCGTGAGCCTCGACACCAACCCGGCCGAGGCCCACCAGGCTCTGGCCGCCACCCTCGACAACTGCCTCGACGACATCGGTGCGATCCGGGCCCGGGCCGGCGGTGCCGCCAGCATGCCCCGCTGGCCGATGATCGTGCTGCGCTCCCCCAAGGGCTGGACCGGTCCGCGGACCGTCGACGGCCAGCAGGTCGAGGGGACCTTCCGGGCCCATCAGGTGCCGATCCCCGCCGTGCGCACCAACCCCGACCACCGGAGCGCACTCGAGGGCTGGATGCGTTCCTACCGGCCCGAGGAGCTCTTCGATGCTGATGGTGCTCCCGTGGCCGAGCTGGTCGCGCTCCCACCCGATGGTGATCGGCGGATGAGCGCCAACCCGGTCGCCAACGGCGGGCTGCGTCTACGGGACCTGGACCTGCCGGACTTCCGTGACTACGCCGTCGATGTCGCCCACCCCGGCGCCGGCAGCCACGAGGCCACTCGGGTTCTCGGCGCCTGGCTACGAGATGTCGTCGCCGCCAACCGCAACACGTTCCTGCTCTTCGGACCCGACGAGGTCGCCTCCAACCGTCTGCAGGATGTGTTCGACGTCACCGGCCGGGAGTGGATGGCCGCCACCGAAGCCAACGACGACCACCTCAGCACCGAGGGGCGGGTCATCGAGGTCCTATCGGAACATCTCTGCCAGGGGCTCCTCGAGGGATACCTGCTCACCGGTCGGCACGGGTTGTTCACCTGCTATGAGGCGTTCATCCACATCGTCGATGCCATGTTCAATCAGCACGCCAAATGGCTCGAATCCTCATCCCAGGTCCCTTGGCGGCCCCCGATCGCCTCGTTGAACTATCTGCTCACCTCACACGTGTGGCGCCAGG
This sequence comes from Actinomycetota bacterium, assembly GCA_030853185.1. Classification (GTDB taxonomy): domain Bacteria; phylum Actinomycetota; class Acidimicrobiia; order Acidimicrobiales; family Palsa-688; genus JALZAH01. The sequence goes on from JALYVP010000021.1 coordinate 16,543, forward strand.
ACCACAACGGGACCACCCACCAGGACCCCGGGTTCCTGGACGTGGTCATGAACAAGAAGCCTGAGGTCGTCCGCGTCTACCTGCCACCCGATGCCAATTGTCTGCTGTCCGTGGCCGATCACTGCATGCGAAGCCGGAACTACGTCAACGTCATCGTCGCCGGCAAGCAACCCGCCCTCGACTACCTGCCCATGGACCAAGCCGTTGACCACTGCACCCGGGGGATCGGCATCTGGGACTGGGCCGGCACCGAAACCGGTGGCAACACTCCCGATGTGGTGCTGGCGTGTGCCGGTGACACCCCCACCCTCGAAGCCCTGGCCGCAGCAGACCTGGTCCGCGAGCACCTCCCGGCCCTGTCCGTCCGGTTCGTCAACGTCGTGGATCTGATGCGGCTCCTGCCCGCCTCGGAACATCCCCACGGGCTTCCCGATGCCGAGTTCGATGCCATCTTCACCACCGACCGACCCGTCATCTTCGCCTTTCACGGCTACCCGTGGCTGGTCCACCGTCTCACCTACCGGAGGACCAACCACCGCAACATCCACGTCCGCGGGTACAAGGAGAACGGCACCACCACCACCCCGTTCGACATGGTCATGCTCAACGACCTGGACCGCTTCCACCTGGTGATCGACGTCATCGACCGGGTACCCGGGCTCGGACCGAGGGCCGCCACCGTTCGCCAGGCCATGACCGACGCCCGCCGCCAGGCGCGGGCCTGGACCCGCGATCACGGCGACGATCTGCCCGAGATCGCCCACTGGGTGTGGCCTCACGGGCCAGGACCGGGAGCGCGGTGAGGGAGCCGGCTCGCCGGTGCGGCACCATGGGGGGATGCCGGTACGAATCTTCCTCCTCGACGATCACGAGCTTGTGCGCCGCGGCATCCGCGACCTCCTCAGCTCCACGGAGGACCTCGAGGTCGTCGGCGAGGCCTCAACCGGGGCGGAGGCGCTGACCCGCATCCCCTCGACTCGACCTGACGTGGCCGTGCTCGACGTCCGCCTGGGCAACCAGCCCGGCGCGCCCGGTGGGATCGAGGTATGCCGAGACATCCGCTCCGCCCACCCGGAGGTGGCGTGCGTGATGCTGACCAGCTTCGCCGACGACGAAGCCCTGTTCGCGTCGATCATGGCCGGCGCAGCCGGCTACATCCTCAAACAGGTGCATGGGAATGACCTCGTCGGCGCTCTCCGGCGCGTCGGCGCAGGTGAGAGTCTCCTCGATCCGGCGGTCACCGGCCGGGTGCTCGAACGGCTCCGCAACCCGCAACCGGCGATGGATCCGCTCGAGGGGCTCAGCGACCAGGAGCGGCGAATCCTGGACCTGATCAGCGACGGCAAGACGAACCGTCAGATCGCCGCCGAGATGTTCCTGGCCGAGAAGACGGTCAAGAACTACGTGTCCCGCCTGCTGGCCAAGCTCGGCATGCAGCGGCGCAGCGAGGCCGCCGCCTACGCCGCCCGGCTCGGCGCCGAGCATCAGCCCCGACCCCTGGACTGAGGGGCCTCATCGGCCACCGCGGCCCGGACCGCCATCTCCACGGCCCGGGCCGCCAGGGATGCCACCTGGTCGACGGTCGCGGCGACGACCCCGGTGGCGGCGGCCACGAAGGCGTCACCATCGCCGGTCAGGTGGACCGGCTCGACGGCCCGGGCCAGCCCGTCGTGGGCGGCGCCCGCCACCCGGCGACAGTCGAGCTTGGTCAGCTGACCGTTGGTGACAACCACCCCGACGGTGGTGTTGGTCCCCGGTCCGGCGGTACCCGGCGGCGCCGGCCACGACGTCAACGGCACCGGTCGGCCGTCGGCCGGTCTGATGTCCCCGATGGCGTTGACGGCGACGAGGGCGGCCACGATCAGATCGCCGTCGGATTCGGAAGCCGAACCCAGGCCGCCGGCCCTGGTGGCCGCCGGCCCCCTCCACTTGCCGATGGTGGCGCCGGTCCCGGCGCCCAGGAGACCGGAGGGGACGGGCTCCGCCGACGCCTCCCGGCAGGCCCGGTAGCCCTCGGCGCGACCGGGGCGAGCCGACGGGTCTCCCGTGGTGAGGTCGTAGAGCACCAGGCCGACGACGATGGGGACCGGACCCGCCGGTGTCGGCCATCCCCGCCCCTGTTCCTCGCACCAGGCCATGACACCGTCGCAGGCGGCCAGGCCGAACGCCGACCCCCCGGCCAGCACGACGGCGTCGACGGCATCGACGGTCCGGCCCGGATCGAGGAGGGCCCATTCCCTGGATCCTGGAGCGCCGCCACGGACCTCACCCGACGCCACCGAGCCCGTGGGCAACAGGACCACACTGCAGCCGGTGCGACCCACGGCATCGGTCCAGTGGCCGACCCGGACGCCGTTGATGTCGGTCAGCGTCCCCCCGGGGCCGGTCATGCTCTTGCGACTCACCTCATGATCCGAGGTAGATCCGGGGAACCCGCGGGCTCAGACCGCAGACGATCTCGTAGGAGATGGTCCCGGTCAGATCGGCCCACTCCCACGCCCCGATGTGCTCGTCACCCTGAGCGCCGAGGAGCACCACGTCGTCGCCCACCGCCACGCCGGCCCCCGCCTCGGGGCCGCAGTCCACCAGGATCTGATCCATGGTGACCGTCCCGGCCAGGGGCCGGCGCCGACCACCGAGGAGGACCTCGCCCCCGGCCGCGGCCAGGCTCCGGGGCACGCCGTCGGCGTACCCGATGGGCACGGTGGCCACGACCGACGGTGCCTCCAGCCGGTAGCGCAACCCGTAGGACAGGCGCTCGCCGGCCGCCACCGTCTTGACGTGCGCCACGCGGGCCCGCAGGCTGAGCGCCGGGCGCAGGCCGTCCATCTCGGGGGCGCCGACCCCGGTCGCGGCCGGAGCCAGGCCGTAGAGGGCGATCCCGCAGCGGACCAGATCCAGTCGAGCGCCCGGATGCCAGAGGGTCCCCGCCGAGTTGGCCGCATGGCGCAACGGGGGGACGACCCCGCCGGCCCGGAGACGAGCCGAGGCGGCCTCGAAGCGCTCCATCTGGCCCGCCGTGTACGGGTCGTCGATCTCGTCGGCCACGGCGAAGTGGGTCCAGAACCCGCCCAGCTCCAGCTCGGCCCGGCCGGCCACCTCGAGGGCCAGGGCCACGGCCGCGTCGGGCGCCGCCCCCACCCGGTGCATGCCGGTGTCGACCTTCACCTGCACGGCGAAGGGTCCCTGCCGGCCGGACAGAAGGACCTCGGCGGCGACCGCCTCCACCCCGGCGGCGGTGTAGAGGGTCGGGGTCAGGTCCTGGGCCACCACCTCGGCCATGGCCTCACGGGTCGGTTCGGACAGGACCAGGATGGGGCCGTCCATGCCCGCGTCGCGCAGCTCGATCCCCTCCTCGACCAGGGCCACGCCCAGCCAGGTGGCGCCTCCCCGCCGGGCGGCCCGGGCCACGGGCACGGCACCGTGACCGTACCCGTCGGCCTTGACCACCGCGCACAACCCGGCGGGCACGGCCATCCCGGCCAGGATGGTCGCATTGGCGGCGATGGCGTCGAGATCGATCTCGGCCCACGCCGGGCGGAATCGTTGACGAGATGGCGGGGTGGCCACGCTCACGGTCGAGCGGCGCCCGACAGCCACCGCGACACCAGCGGGGGCAGGTCGGAGGCGACCAGGCCCTCGGCTCGTCCCAGCTCGGAGGCCCGTCCGTGGACGTGGGCGGCGAGGGCGGCGGCCACGAACGGCTCGACACCCCGGGCCACGAGGGCCCCGATGATCCCCGAGAGCACGTCGCCGGTCCCGGCCGTGGCCAGCCGGGAGGATCCGGCGTCGCAGAGGAGCACCCGGCCGTCGGGGTGGGCGACGACGGTGGTTGACCCCTTGAGCAGGACGATGGCCCCGCTGGCGGCGGCCGCGTCGCGCACCGACGCCAGGCGGTCCGGTCCCGGCTTGTCACCGACCAGGCGGGCGAACTCCCCCGCATGCGGCGTGAGCACCAGCGGGCCGACCCCGGACCGCTCGACGCCAGCGGTTGTCAGCTCGGCGACGGCGCCGAGGGAGCCGAGGGCGTTGAGGCCATCGGCGTCCACGACCGCCGGGACGGGGGTCGCGGCCAGGAGCCGGCCGACGGGGGTGGCGGCCCCGCTCTCCCCGTCCGGATCCCGCCCCGTGGCCCCCAGGCCGGGCCCGATGACCAGGCACGAGAAGCGCTCGAGGCCGTCGAGGACGGCGTCGTCCCAGCCCTGGGCGGCCAGACCCACGTTGACCACCTCGCCGGGGGGCAGACCGGCGGCCCCGGCTGCCACCCCGGGGATGGCCAGGCGGACGTAGCCGGCGCCGGCGCGCAGGGCGGCGGAGGAGACCAACCAGGGGGCGCCGTTCATGCCCGGAGAGCCGGCAACGACGTGGACGGCGCTCTGCCACTTGTGGGCGTCGCGGCCCCGGGGGGGGATCCGGGCCACGTCGTCGTCGGTGATCATCCAGGTCCGGGCCACTGCGTCGACTCCGCCACCGAGGCCGATGTCGACCACCTGGAGGGCGCCGACCGCCTGGGCTCCGGCCCCGAGCACCAGGCCGGGCTTGAGGGCGGCGAAGGTCACCGTGGCGGTGGCGTCGACGAAGCCGCCGTCGTCACCGCCGACCACCGCCCCGGTGAGCCCCGAGACCCCCGAGGGGATGTCGACCGCCAGCACCGGCGCGTCCCCAGGGTCGGGCGGGCGGTAGGGCCGGGACAGCCCGGTGCCGAAGGCGGCATCGATGACCAGGTCGGCGGGGGCCAGCGTGGTCCCGGTCACCTCGGCGGCGTCGACGACGGTGGC
>JALYVP010000196.1 GCA_030853185.1 Actinomycetota bacterium
ATGTCGACCACCGTGTAGCCGGCCAGCACCCGCCGCCAGTGGGAAGCCAAGGTGGCGAGGTAGTCGTCGAGGGCACCGGTGATGCGCTCGGCGTCGCCACCGGTGACGCGGGTGATCAGGGGTGGTTCCTCCACGATCCGCCGTTGGCCCTGGTGCTGGGTCGTGAACCGGGGGAGGGCCCGGTCGCTGGTGCGGTTCCGGGCCCGTTTGGCCGCCCGCCGGAGCTCCTTGCGCAACGAGCTCTCGGAGGCAGCTTCCTCCAACTGGTCGGTGGTGAGCCGCTGGAACGACCGTGACAGCAACGGCTCGTCGGCCAGGTAGCGAACGTGGGCGCGGTACGCAGCAACGCACGAGACGGCGGCCTCCTCGCACCCCCTCTCGCTCGAGCCGTTCTGGCGGCCCGCGACCCACACGCTGGTTGCCAACCGCCGCAGATCCCATTCCCAGGCCCCCGGGTGGGCCTCGTCGAAGTCGTTGAGGTCAAGGACCAGGTCGCGCTCCGGCGAACCGTAGAAGCCGAAGTTCCCCAGGTGAGCGTCGCCGCAGATGACCGGGGTGATCCCGGTGGCCGGCAGGTGGGCGAAGTCCTCGGCCATGATCGTGGCCGCTCCCCGCAGGAACCCATAGGGGGACTCCACCATCCGGGCCACCCGGACGGGGACCAGCCAGTCGAGGCGCCCTTCGTGGGACCGGCGGATCTGTTCCACCGGGTCGCGCCGGCCGACGGGTGGGGTCCAATCGGCGAAGGAGGACCGCGGTACCTGCCGGCGGAGGCGTTTGCCATGGGCGTAGCGATCGGTGCGCGATGTGGCCCGGCTGCTCAGGGACGCGTACGCCTCGCCGTCGGTCTCGGCGAGGACCACGTGCCCGTCGGTCACCGGCCCGACTCTAGGTTGTGACGGTTCCCGTCGACCGGCAACAGTTGGCCCGTAGCGCCCCGTCGGACGTCCGACGACCAGACCAGGGAGTGCCGAGATCCTCAACATCGACCTTGACCGCATGACCACCGACCAGTTGACCACCGCGGTCAGCGGAGCCGCGGCCGCCGACATCGCCGCACTCCTCGACGCCGTGACCCCGACGGTGTTCGCCCGTCTGGTCAAGCGGTCGTCGGACCGCCAGATCCGCGACCTGATGGGCAGCGACCTGCGGACCCCGATCCTCGACCGGATCATGACCGGGATGGTCGACTCCTTCTGTCCCGAGCGCGCCCGCGGGGTGCAGGCGGTGGTGCACTGGAAGGTGCTCGACCGTCCTGGCGGCGGCTACGACCACTTCGAGCAGGTCGTCAGGGACGGCACGTGCGTCGCCACCAACCAGCCCCAGCACGAGCCGGACGTGGCGCTCAAGGCCAAGCCGGTGGACTTCGCCAACATCATCTGCGGCTTTGCCAACACCAAGCTTGCGGTCGCCCGGGGCAAGCTCAAGATCAGCGGTGATCTGAACCTGGCCCGCAAGGTCGACACCTGGTTCGACAAGCCGCAGCTCTGAGCCGGTCGTCCAGCACAGCGAGCCTTTGCCCTACGGGTGCGGCACCAGTGAGGCGAGCGGCCCGGTGAGCAACTGGGAGGCGATCTCGGCCACGTCCCGGTAGACGTGCAGGGCGCCGGCCTCGGACAGCTCGTGGCGGCTGAAGCCGCCGGTCTCCACCCCGACGCAGCCCAACCCGGCGGCGCGCGCGGCGCGGACGTCCCACACGCTGTCGCCGACCACGAGGGCCCGCGCTGGGTCCACGCCGCCCGCGTCCATGGCGGCCTCGAGGATGTCGGGTTCGGGCAGGCAACAGCCGGCCCGGCCCCGGCCGGGGCTAGGACTTCTTGAACTGCTGCTCCTCAGTGGAGCCGCTCAGGGCCAGGGTGGAGCTGGCCCCCGAGGTGATGGTGGTGAGCAGGTCGTCGAAGTATCCGGCGCCGACCTCGCGCTGGTGGCGGGTGGCGGTGTAGCCGGCGCCCTCCATGCCGAACTCCCGCTGCTGGAGCTCGACGTAGGCGGTCATCCCGCTCTCCGAGTAGCCCTTGGCCAGCTCGAACATCGACTCGTTGAGGGCGTGCCAGCCGGCGAGGGTGATGAACTGGAAGCGGTAGCCCATGGCTCCGAGCTCCTTTTGGAACCGGGCGATGGTCTCGTCGTCGAGCTTGGCCTTCCAGTTGAACGAGGGTGAGCAGTTGTAGGCCAGCATCTGGTCGGGGTTCTCGGCCTTGAGAGCCTCGGCGAACTTCCGGGCCTCGTCGAGATCCGGCGTCGACGTCTCGCACCACACCAGGTCGGAGAAGGGCGCGTAGGCCAAGCCCCGGGCGATGGCCGTGTCGATACCTGGGGTCACCCGGTAGAAGCCTTCGGCGGTCCGCTCACCGGTGCAGAACTGACGGTCGATCTCATCGACGTCGGAGGTGATCAGGTTGGCGCCGAGGGAGTCGGTGCGGGCCACGATGATCGTCGGCACGCCGGCCACGTCGGCAGCCAGGCGGGCGGACGTGAGGGTGCGGATGTGCTGAGAGGTGGGGATCAGGACCTTGCCGCCCATGTGGCCGCACTTCTTCTCCGAGGACAGCTGATCCTCGTAGTGGATGCCGGCCGCACCGGCATCGATCATGCCTTTGGTCAGCTCGTAGGCGTTGAGCGCCCCACCAAAGCCGGCCTCGGCGTCGGCGACGATCGGAGCCAGCCAATGCCGGTGCACGCTGGGATCGTCGTGGCTGTGGCCCGTCTCCGCCCACTCGATCTGGTCGGCCCGGCGGAGAGCGTTGTTGATGCGGCGGACCACGGCCGGGACGCTGTTGGCCGCGTACAGGCTCTGGTCGGGGTAGACCTGCTCGGACAGGTTGGCGTCGGCCGCCACCTGCCAGCCGGAGAGGTAGATGGCCTTGAGGCCGGCCTTGACCTGCTGGACGGCCTGACCGCCGGTCATGGCCCCCAGGGCGTTGACGTAGTCCTCGCTGCCGAGCAGGTCCCACAGTCGCTTGGCGCCGAGCCGGGCCAGGGTGGCCTCCACCTGAACCGAGCCGCGCAGGCGGACCACGTCGGCGGCGCTGTAGGGCCGGGTCACGTCCTTCCAGCGGGGATCGGAGGTCCAGGCGTTCTCCAGTTCGGCAACCTGGGCTTCGAAGCTGGGGCGATCGGCGTTGGGGCGAGCAGTGGAGCTCATGGTGAGGCGTGTCCTTTCAGGGGCGGGGAAGTCAGGGTGGGGCAGCTAGGGGAGAAGCTCGTAGGCGGGCAAGGTCAGGAACGTGGGGAAGTCGTCGGCCAGGGCCACCTTCTCGAACACCGAGCGGGCCTGGGCCACCAGGTCGGCGTCGTAGCCGGCCTCGGCCAGAGCGTCGACCTCGGCGTCCAGGCCGGCCCGCACCGACTCCGGCGTGACCGGGGTGTCGTCGGCCAGCGTGCGCTGGTGATGGACCCACTGCCACACCTGGGCCCGGCTGATCTCGGCGGTGGCGGCATCCTCCATCAGGTCGTCGATGGCGGCCGCCCCGGTGCCCGACAGCCACGCGGTCAGGTAGCGCAGACCGACGGAGATGTTGGTGTGCAGCCCGGCGGCGGTGATGCCGCCGGGCGGGCAGGACACCTCGAGGAGGCGGGCGGGACCGACGTTGACCTCGGGGCGCTGGCGGTCGAGCTGGTTGGGGGCGTCGCCCAGGACGGCATCGAACTCGGCGCCTGCGGTAGCCACCAGGTCAGGGTGAGCCACCCAGGTGCCGTCGAAGCCGTCGCCCGCCTCGCGCTGCTTGTCCTCGGTGACCTTGGCCAGGGCGGACTCGGTGACGTCGGGTTTGCGCCGGTTGGGGATGAAGGCGGCCATGCCCCCGATGGCGTGGGCGCCCCGCCGGTGGCAGGTCTTGACCAGCAGCTCGCTGTAGGCCCGCATGAACGGCGAGGTCATGGTGACCAGCGACCGGTCGGGCAGCACGAACGCCGGGTCCTGGGCGAACCGTTTGGCCACCGAGAAGATGTAGTCCCAGCGGCCGGCGTTGAGACCGGTGACGTGGTCGCGCAGCTCGTAGAGGATCTCGTCCATCTCGAAGGCGGCCGTGATGGTCTCGATGAGCACGGTCGCCCGGATGGACCCGTGCTCGAGGCCGAGCTCCTCCTCCGCCCCCGTCATCACGTCATTCCACAGACGGGCCTCGAGGTGGCTCTCCAACTTGGCCAGGTAGAAGTACGGTCCGAAGCCGCGCTCGAGGCACTCGCGCCCGTTGTGGAACACGTACAGACCGAAGTCGAACAGGCTGGCGGAGATGGGCTCGTCGTCGACCATCAGGTGGCGCTCCGGCAGGTGCCAGCCGCGGGGCCGGACAACCAGAGTGGCGGGGTCGTCGCCAAGGCGGTACTCCTTGCCCCCGGACTTCGCGTCCCCCCCGGTGATGGCGATCGTGCCCCGCACCGCGTCCATCAAGTTGACCTGGCCGGTCACCATGTTGTCCCACGTCGGCGAGTTGGCGTCCTCCAGGTCGCCCATGAACACCTTGGCCCCGGAGTTGAGGGCGTTGATCATCATCTTGCGCTCGACCGGTCCGGTGATCTCCACCCGGCGGTCGGCGAGGGCCTTGGGCGCCTCGGGCACCTGCCACTCGAGGGTGCGGATCTCCGCCGTGCCGGTCAGGAAGTCCGGGCGCTCGCCCCCATCGAAGCGGGTCTGGCGCTCGGCCCGGGCAGCCAGCAGCTCGGCCCGACGAGGCTCGAAGCGCCGGTGCAGGCCGGCGACGAACGCCACGGCCTCCGGGGTCAGGACGACGTCGGCGGCCGGATGGGCGGTGGTGACGGTCACGTTGTCGTTGGTGTCGCTCACAGTGGCCTCACAGGCAGCCGTCCTCACAGGGACGGTAGGAGGCCATTATGGAGAAAGGTTGGTTATCTTGTCGAGCTAAACTTCAAGATGGTTGCGTTAACCGCCAAGAAGTGAGAAAGTTTCGGTCATGGTGAGTGCACAATCTTCGGCTCCGCTCGATCTGCGGGTCTTCGGTCAGCGCCTGCGGCACCTCCGTCGGGAGCAGAACCTGACCCTCGAAGCCCTGGGCCGCAAGGTGGAACGGCCCTCGTCCTATCTCTCCCAGGTGGAGAACGGGCACCGCGAGCCGCGGCTGTCGACCATCCACGACCTGGCCGGCGCCCTCGGGTGCGACCCGAGAGACCTGCTCGACTCGACTCCACCCAACCGGCGGGCCGAGCTCGAGGTGGCCCTGGCCGACGCCCAGGAGGATCCCCTGTACCAGGCCCTCCGCCTGCCCTACGTGCGGCCCTCGGCCCGCCTCGACGACGCCGTGCTCGAGCACCTGGTCGGGCTGTTCGAACGGGTCAGGCACCTCCAGGAACGCCCCCCGGTGGCCCCGGCCGCGCCCGGAGGGGCCCGCCAGGCCAACTCTGCCATGCGCAAGGAGATGCGCCAGCGGGACAACTACTTCGAGGAGATCGAGAAGCTCATCGGGGCCGCTCTCGAAGCGGTGGGCTACCAGGGCCCGGGCACGGTCTCGGAGCGCAACCTGACCGACCTTGCTGCCTGGTTCGGTTTCACCCTGGCCCGGGTCCAGGACCTGCCGGCGTCGGCCCGCAGCATCAGTGACACCCGGAACCGGATCATCTACGTGCCCCAGCGCAACAATGCCACCACCCGCACCGCCCGATCGGTGATCGCCCAGACCCTCGGCCACTTCGCCCTCGGCCACCACGATCCCGTCGACTTCGAGGAGTACGTCGGCCAGCGGGTGGAGGCCAACTACTTCGCCGGGGCGCTCCTCGCGCCTGAGAAGGCGGTGGTCTCGGTGCTGGGCGACGCCAAGGAGCAGGGTGACATCTCCGTGGAGGACCTCAACGAGGTGTTCTACATCTCCTACGAGATGGCGGCCCACCGCCTGACGAACCTGATCACGCGGCACTTCGACATTCCCATACATTTTCAACGCTCCGATCCCGAAGGCCTGCTGTGGAAGGCCTACGAGAACGACGGGGTGTTGCTGCCCAGCGACGCCGACGGGACCATCGAGGGCCAGCGGGTGTGCCGGTGGTGGAGCGCCCGCCAGGCGTTCGAGTCCGAGGACTCCTACTCGCTGCACTACCAGTACACCTCCACCGCGGCCGGGACCTACTGGTGCGTGACCCACATCGAGGTCGAGGGAGGGCGGGGCGACGCCGTCACCGTGGGAACCACCGAGGAGCACGCCCGATGGTTCCGCGGCTCGGACACCACCCGCCGAGCCACGTCCCGCTGCCCCGACCCCACCTGCTGTCGCCAGCCGCCCCCGTCCGCCGTCCGGCGATGGGAGGGGGTGGCCTGGCCGTCGGCGCGCGACCACAGCCACTTCGTGTCCGGTCTGCCCACCGACACCGTGGCGTTCAGCCCGTTCCCGGGGGTGGACATGACCGACGTGTACTCGTTCCTCGACCGCCACCCGGGGCCGAGTGGTCCCCCCACCCGGGCTGACCGGCCCACCGGCGGGGCTTGACGCCACCAGGACCTGAGCTAGAGGGACACGTCCCGGCCCGAGTGACCGGCAGCCCGGCAGTCGCAACACGTGCCCTGGAGGGCGAAGTGGCGGGGGTCGATGGCGAAGCCGTAGCCCTCGTCGATCTGCGCCGCCACCCCGTCGAACACGCTGTCGGGGACGTCGGTGATGGAGCCGCACACCTGACAGACCAGGTGCTGGTGGGCGTTGTCGGCCTGGTGGTAGGTGGACGGCCCGTGGCCCAGGTGCAGGTGGGTGATCACCC
>JALYVP010000197.1 GCA_030853185.1 Actinomycetota bacterium
AGATCCATCTTCACAACCGATGTACCGGGCCGGTTTGGCGACACGGGCCAACAGAGGCTCGATCTTCGGCCACAGCGTCGTCATCGTCTTGTCGAGTCTAGGTGATGCAGGCGCTACGGTATTCAGGCTCGGGTGATTCAGGCGAACCGCCTCATGCGCACGTTCAGCACCAGGCCGACGCCGGCGAAGCTGGCGATGACTGCCGAGCCGCCATAGCTGAGGAACGGCAGCGGGATCCCCGCGACGGGCATGATCCCCATGGTCATCCCCACGTTCTCGAAGACCTGGAACACCAGCATCGCCAGCACCCCGACGCAGATGAGGCTGCCGACCTGGTCCCGCGCCATGCTCGCTGCTCGCCAGGTCCTCCACACCACGATGCAGAACAGCCCGAGCAGCAGCGACGAGCCTACGAGGCCGACCTGCTCGCCGACGGCGGTGAAGATGAAGTCGGTGCGCTGCTCGGGGACGTAGGCCAGGTTGGTCTGAGTTCCCTTGCCGATGCCCTTGCCGGTGATCCCGCCATTGGAGATGGTGATCTTGGACTGGGCCAGGTTGTACTGACTGGACTGGATCTTGGCCGATTCGAGGGCCTGGCGGGGTTGATCGGGGCTGTTGACGAAGGAGGTGAGCCGGTCCTTCTGATAACTCTTGAGCACTCCCAGCTGGACCACCCCGACCATGCTGATCAAGGCGACCATCCCGAGGATGGCCATGTGCCGGCCCTTGGCCCCGCCGACCAGCAGCAAGGCCACCAGCACGGCGAGAAGCACCAGGGCGGTGCCGAGGTCCGGCTGCTTGTAGATCAGGGCGAAGGGGACGAGCACCATGACCAGGACGACAACGAAGCCCCGGGCCGGCAGCCGCCCCTTGAACACGGCGAGGTAGCTGGCCAGGGCGACGATCAGCGCCACCTTCGCGAACTCGCTGGGCTCGAGCTGGTAAGAGCCGAACTGGAACCACGCCTGGCTGCCCTTGGACTTGTGGCCGACCGCGTACACGGCGAGGAGGGCCAGCAGGCTGATGGCATAGATGGCCGGAGCCCAGTCCCGGTAACGGCGGTAGTCGACGGCGGCCACCGCCATCATGATGATGAAGCCGATCACCATGAAGATCGCCTGCTTCTTGAAGTAGTACTGCGGCGAGAGCCCCTGCGCCTGCAACGAGTCGCGCGTGGCGGTGTAGACCATCAACGCGCCGAAGGCGGCGATGGCGACCACGGCCAGGGCCAGGACCCAGTCGAAGTGTTGCCACGCCGATGGGCCGCGGTGGCGGTGGTGGTTGCCGGGGGCGGGCCCGTTGGGGATCATGCCACGATCGTCCTCATGTCTGGCCGGGGCTGGTCGCCACCGAGACGATCGGCTCAGGTGCAAGGTTGTAGAGCTTGTCGTAGATCTGGCGCACGACGGGACCGGCTACCGACGCACCGTAACCGGATTGCTCCATGAAGGCCGTCACCTCGAAGTTGGGGTCGGTGGCCGGCGCGAAGGAGGTGAATACCGACGTCGACTGCTTGGGAGTCGCCTGGGCGGTACCGGTCTTGCCGGCGATGTCCATCTTCGCCAGCGGGGACCCGTGGAACACGCCGAAGGCCGTCCCGTTGGAATCGTTGACCGCGCCGGTGAACCCGGCGACCATGGCCGCCCGCTGATCGGGTGCCAACGGCACCGAACCCTTGGTCTGCGTGGCGAAGGTCTGGAGGACCTTGCCGTCCTGGGTCTCGGTGTCGAGGGCCAGCCGGGGGACATAGGTCGTCCCGCCGTTGGCGAAGGTCGAGTAGGCGTTGGCCAGCTGGACCGGCGTGACCAGGTCCTCGAACTGACCGACGGCGATCTGGGCGCTGTCACCGGTGAACCAGCTGCCGGTCTCGAAGGCGTGGGGGTGGGCCTTGAAGTCGGCGGCCACCGACGCCGGGTCGGGGATCTTGCCGGGGAACTCGTTGGGAAGCTTCAGTCCCAGCGAGGTGCCGAAGCCATAGGCGCGAGCCACGTTCTGGAAGGCGTCAGGGCCGAAGGTTCCCCTCATGTTCCAGAAGTCGGCGCCCAGGGTGTTGAAGTAGATGTCGCTGGAGACGGTGATGGCCCGTTGCAGGTCGATGGTCCCGTAGGAGGCGCCCTGGTCGTTCTTGAACAGCTGGTTGCCGATCATGATGTGGCCGCCATCGTTGTAGGTTGACGTGGGGGTGATCAGGCCCTTCTGCAGGGCGGCGGTGGCGGTCACCAGCTTGAACGTGGAGCCGGGGGCGTACTGGCCCTGGATGGTCCGGTCCAGCAGCGGGTCGTTCGACGCCGGATCCTGGTAGGCAGCGTACTTGGCCTGGCTGATCCCCCCGACGAAGTCGTTGGGGTCGTAGTGCGGGTTGGTGGCCAGGGCCAGGATGGTGCCGTCCTTGGGGTTCTCGACCACCGCCGCCCCACCGGGGGAGATGAAGTCGCGGCCGGTCACACCGTCGAAGGTGCCCCGGGCGGCGGCCTGGCCTTGGAGAAGGGCGGTCTCGGCCGCCATCTGCACGGTGCCGTCGATGGACAGCTTCAGGTTCGGTCCCTGCACCGGTGCCGTAGAGGAAACCACGCCCAGGACATCGCCCTTGGCGTTGACCTGCACCGTCTCGATGCCCGGCGAGCCCCGCAGGACCGATTCGTACTCGGCCTCGACGCCCGAGAGGCCGACCTGGTCGCCGGGCTGGTAGACGCCCAGGTTCTTGACCTTGGCGTATCCGGCGCTGCTGATGGCGCCCACATAGCCGACGACGTTGGCTGCCGACTTCCCCGCCGCCGTGTAGTCGCGCAACGACTCGGTCGTGGCCTGCACCCCCGGGAACAGGCTCTGGTGCTCCTGGACGTAGAGGATCTGCGACGGCGCCGCGTCCCGCAGCACCGGCACCGGGGCGAACGGGCTGTACTGGCTGTCGTTGAGGGCCACGTCGAGCTGCTTGGGCGTCATGCCCAGCAAGGCGGCCAACCGGGCCTTCATGGCCGGATTGGACGCTGCCTGCTGCCGTTGCACCTCGATGACCTCGGAGGTGCGGTTGCCGACCAGAACCTGACCGTTGCGGTCCAGGATGTCGCCCCGGGGCGCCTGGGTGAAGATCTTGCGCAGCCCGGTGTTGGTGGCGATCTGCTGAGAGGTGGGGGCGTTGACCACCTGGAGGAACGCCAGCCGCGCGAACAGGGCCCCGAACAGGCAGCCGGTCACCACGACGAGGATGGTGAGGCGGATCCCCGTCGTCTCGGCGTTGCTGGGACTCGTCACGTCTGGGCCCTCTCCGTCACCGAGCTTCCTCTCACCAGGCCCTTGCTATCACCGGGCGGGCAGCCGGTCCGGTCGCCCGTCGAGACGTTCGACGGCCACCAGGCCACGGGCGGAGCGGGCCACGAGGGGATGGACGACGATCGACAGGGCTGCCGCCCACACCCCTTCGACGAGGGCGACGCGGATGACCCACGAGCTGCCGGCGGCACTCGGCCCGGTCTGGCCGACCACGTCGCCGAAGGCCACGAAACCGACCACGCCGGCCACCGTCGCCACGAATGTCACGATAGGGGCCAGCAGCCAGCTGTCACGCAGCACGTTGTTGCGCAACACCCCCACGCCGAAGCCGACCAGGCCATAGGTGAGGGCCGACAGCCCGAAGGGCGTGGCCGTCAAGAAGGCGTCGGCGGCCAAGCCGGCCAGGAAGCCGACGATGCAACCGACCTCCGAGCCGGCCACCAGACCGCTGCAGATGGCGACGAGGAGCATCAGATCGGGGGCGACACCGAGGACGCGCACGTCCGACGCCAGCGTGGTCTGGATGACGACGACGACGACCAGCACCACCACAAGGCGGATCTTGGAAACCGCAGCCGGGCTCACGGCGGGGACCACAGCTCCACGCTCAGGTAGTCGAGCTTGGACAGGCCGACCAGGGGCTGCAGGGTGACGATCGGGTTCGGTGCTCCGGCCGGGCTCTTCAACGAGGCGACCGTGGCCACCGGGATGCCCGGCGGAAACTTCTCCAGGTCCAGCCCGCTCGTCACCAGGGCTTCGCCGACGCCGAGGTGGAACCCGGGATCGGGGGGCTGGTCGAAGGTGACCCGCAACGCCTTCGCCCGGCCGTAGCCCTGCGCCGATGCCACCACGTTGTCGTCGAGGCGCACACCGACGACGAAGTTGGGATCCGTCAGCAGGTCAACCGTCGCCGTCCTCGCCGAGGCGGCCGTGATGTCGCCGACCAGCCCGCCGGGGGCCACCACCGGTTGACCGACGGCGATACCGTCGGTGGTGCCCTTGTCGATGGTGACGGTGTTCTCGAAATTGGACGAACCCGCATCGATGACCCGAGTGAGGACGTGCGGGGTCGACCCCACGAAGCTCAGATGGGCTTGGGCCAGCACCGCCTGGGCCTGCTTCTCCGCCGCGGACGATGACACCCCCTGAGCCTGCATGGAGGTGATCTGGTTGCGGAGACGCTGGTTCTCCGATCGCAGCGAGCCGTAGCTGGCCGCCCCCGACAGGAAGTCGCCGATGGGGGCCAGGGCGCTGTGGGTGGCGCTCTGGATCGGCGAGAACACGTCGGTCACCCTGCCCCGGAAGCTGCCCAGCGCCCCTTGGCCGTTGCTGCGCGAGTCGAGGGTGATGAGCGTGATCGCGGCGAGTACGGCCACGATCAGGATCGAGCGTGTCCGGGACCTTCGTCGGTAGGTGGCCACGTACGGCTGAAGAACCAGGCTCAGCGGCTCGTCGACGACATCAAAACGCCCTTCAGGACGTCGAACTCCTCGAGGCACTGGCCACTGCCGATCGCCACCGACTGCAGAGGGTTGTCGGCGATGAGCAAGGGCATGCCGGTCTCGGCCGCCAACCGGGCGTCGAGGCCGTGGAGGAGGGCGCCCCCTCCGGTCAGGACGATGCCCTGCTCCATGATGTCGGCTGCCAGCTCTGGCGGAGTCTTGTCCAAGGTGACCTTGACAGCGTCGACGATGGCCGACACCGGCTCCTCGATGGCCTCGCGGATCTCCTCGGTCGTGGTCACGATGGTCTTGGGAAGCCCGGTGATGAGGTCGCGACCACGGATCTCGGCGTGCAGCTCCTCCTCGAGGGGGCAGGCCGAGCCCAAGGCGATCTTGATCTCCTCCGAGGTGCGCTCCCCGAGCGCCAGGCTGTATTCCTTCTTGATGAACTGGATGATGGCCTCATCCAGTTCATCGCCACCGATCCGAACGGATTGGCTGGTGACGATGCCCCCGAGGGAGATGACGGCCACCTCCGTCGTCCCGCCGCCGATGTCAACGACCATGTTGCCGGTCGGTTCGTGGACGGGCAGGCCGGCTCCGATGGCGGCGGCCATGGGCTCCTCGATGATGAACGCCGGCTTGCGGGCGCCGGCCGACTCGGCGGCCTCCTGGACGGCCCGCTGCTCAACCCCGGTGATCCCCGAGGGTACGCAGATGACCATGCGGGGCTTGGCGAAGCGCCTCGAGCCGTGGACCCGCCGGATGAAGTAGGCCAGCATCTTCTCGCAGATGTCGAAGTTGGCGATCACCCCGTCTCGGAGAGGGCGGATCGCCTGGATGTGGCTCGGGGTGCGCCCGATCATCCGCTTGGCCTCGATGCCCACGGCCAGCGGTCGGTCGTCTTTGATGTTGACGGCGACCACCGAGGGCTCGTTGAGCACAATGCCACGACCGCGCACGTACACCAACGTGTTGGCGGTACCGAGATCCACGGCCATGTCTCGGCCGAAGAAGCCGGAGAACGGATTGTCTGACACGGGCTAGGCCTCCAGTAAAGGGTTCGGAGGTCGACATGCCAAGCTAACGGGCTTGGCGAGGGTCGTCCATCCGCCCAGAGAGGGCCATCCGCCTGTCTCTGGCTCTGGCGAGGCTAACCTCTCGCCGCCCCTACCGGCGAGGCGGATCGGGCACTTTCTGGTCGAAATTTGTGGCGGACGGGTGCCGTTGGGTCCTCGGAGGCGGGTCAGGCGCTCAGATCGGGGAACCACAGGGCGATCTCGGCTTCGGCGCTGGCGGCCGAGTCCGAGCCATGGACCAGGTTCTCGGTCGTCTCCAGGGCCAGATCGCCACGGATCGTGCCCGGCGCCGCCGTCGCCGGGTTGGTCGCCCCCATCAGGGTCCGCACCACCGCCCAGGTGTCAGCGGGTCCGGCGACCACCGCCAGCACGGCGGGCGACCTGGTGATGAAGGCCAGAAGATCCTCGAAGAAGCTCTTGCCCTCGTGCTCGGCGTAGTGCCTGACGGCCACCTCGCGGTCAATCTGGCGAAGCTCGGCGGCCACGATGCGCAGACCCTTATGCTCAAAGCGGCCCAGGATCTCGCCCACCAGCCCGCGTTCGACGGCGTCGGGCTTGCAAATCACGAAGGTGCGGTCCATGGGCTGGCAGGGTAGCCAAGCCCCGGCTCCCCGCCGCTCGGGTCCTCAGCGCACCTGTCCGGCGAGAGCAGCCCGCGCCGCCCCCACCACGTAGAGCGATCCGGTCACGAGGATCAGGTCGTCGGCGGCGGCCCGCTCGACGGCGAAGGCCACGGCGCCGGGCACGGCCTCGATCACCTCGACCGCGACGCCCAGGGCGGTGGCGGCGGCCGCCACATCGGTGGCCGGCAACGCCCGCGGCGATGGCGGCAGGCAGGCGACGATGAGGTGGGCGCG
>JALYVP010000198.1 GCA_030853185.1 Actinomycetota bacterium
GAGCCGGAGGGGCGGACGGCGCCGAGGTCGGCCAGCAACGTCCGCGCTCGGGCCAGGGCGGCCGGGGGTGGGGGATCCAGCCAGGCCAAGGCGGCCGGGTCGGCGCCCCACACGGCCACCTCCAGGGCCAAGCCGGTCAGGTCCACGGTGGTGATCTCGGGGTCGGGCCACGCGCGCCGGGCGCGGTGCTCGCCCGGGGCCCAGAGCCGGTAGGCGACCCCCGGCTCGGTCCGCCCCGCCCGCCCGGCCCGTTGATCGGCCGACGCGGCCGATGCCGGCCCGGTGTGCAGGCGGGTCAGGCCGGTGGCTGGGTCGAAGCGGGGGCTGCGGGCCAGCCCGGCATCGACCACGACGGTGACGCCTTCCACGGTGAGGCTGGTCTCGGCCAGGTCGGTGCACAGCACCACCTTGCGATGGCCGATGCCGGCAGGGGCGAGAGCCCGGTCCTGCTCGGACGCCGGCAGGGAACCGTGGAGGGGCCGGATCTCCACCGCGGTGGCGGTGGCGCCGGCAAGGGCGTGGCCCACCCGGTTGATCTCGGCCACGCCCGGCAGGAAGGCCAGGACATCGCCGGCGGGGTGGTCGACCAGGGCGGAACGGACGACCCGGGCTACGGTGTCGACGGCCGGAGTTCCCGCCGGGGGCGGTTGCCAGCGGATCTGGACCGGGTGCAGGCGGCCCCGGCTGGTGATCACCGGCGCCGCCTGGGCTCCCGGTCCGGCCAGCACTGCCGCCACCCCGCCGGCGTCGATGGTGGCCGACATGACCAGGAGGCGAAGATCGGGGCGCAGGCTGCGTTGCACGTCGAGGCAGAGGGCCAGGCCCAGGTCGCTGTCGAGATGGCGTTCGTGGAACTCGTCGAAGACGACCATCCCGATGCCGGCCAGCTCCGGGTCGCTCTGCACCCGGCGGGTCATGATGCCCTCGGTGACCACCTCGATGCGGGTGGCGGACCCCACCCGGCGGTCCTCGCCGGTGCGATAGCCGACCGTGGCGCCCACCTCCTCGCCGAGCAGGATGGCCATCCTGCGCGCCGATGCCCGGGCCACCACGCGGCGGGGTTGGAGCACGACGATCCTCGAACCGGCCAACCATGCCTCGTCGGCCAACCGCAGGGGCACCACCGTGGTCTTGCCCGCTCCCGGCTCGGCCACCAGCACGGCGTTGCTCCCGCCGGCCAACGCCAACCGCAGCTCGCCGACCACGTCCTCGATGGGCAGCCCCGTCGGTCCCAGGGTCAGTGTCCGGCTCGGCACCCCTCCAGTCTGACCCGGCACTCGTCCGGCCTCCCGGATCGTGCCAAGATGCGCTGCTACCGAGACCGCAGGGACCACACCAGGGGGACGCCATGCAGGGCCTGATGCAGGACTATCCACTCACCTTGGACATGGCCTTCAACCGGGCCGAGCAGCTGTGGTCGGCCAAGCGGCTGGCCACCGCCACCGGCGGACCGGGGCAGGTGGAGACGACCAGCTACGGGGCGTGGGCGAAGCGGACCCGCCGGCTGGGTGGGGCCCTCGACGCCCTCGGCATCTCCGCCGACGGGCGGGTCGCGACGTTCTGCTGGAACACCACCCGCCACCTCGAGCTGTACTTCGCCGTGCCCTGCACCGGCCGGGTGCTGCACACGATCAACATCCGCCTCTTCGACGAGCAGATCACCTACATCGCCAACCACGCCGCCGACGAGGCCATCTTCTGCGACCGCAGCCTGCTCCAGGTGCTCTGGCCCCTCATCGACACGATGCCCGGCGTGCGTCATGTGGTGGTCATCGACGACGGGAAAGGCGACGTCCCCACCGACGAGCGCATCCTCGACTACGAGGACCTGATCGCCGACGCCGAACCCCACCGCTTCGGGGTCGTCACCGACGAGAACCAGGCCGCATCGATGTGCTACACCAGCGGGACCACCGGGAACCCGAAGGGCGTCGTGTACTCCCACCGCTCGATCATGCTGCACGCCATGTGCGCCATGATGGTCGACACCCTGGGCGTCAGCGAGAGCGACCGCATCCTGCCGGTCGTGCCCATGTTCCACGCCAACGCCTGGGGCCTGTGCCAGGCGGGCGTGTTCGCCGGGTCGGAGATCGTCTTCCCCGGCCGCGACCTCTCCCCGGAGGCCATCGCCGAGCTCGTCGTCAGCCAGCGGACCACGATGGCCGGCGGGGTGCCCACGGTGTGGATGGGCGTCCGGCCGCTGCTGGAGGGCCGGGACCTGTCCAACCTGCGGACCATCCTCTGCGGCGGCTCGGCCGTGCCCAAGGCCATGGCCGAGGCCTACCGGACGGGCTTCGGGGTGGAGGTCCGCCAGGCGTGGGGCATGACCGAGACCAGCCCCATCGCCTCCATCGCCCGGGTCCGATCCGATCGGGCCGACCTACCCGAGGACGAGCAGGCCGACCTGCGGGCCACCGCGGGCATGCCCGCCCCGGGGGTCGAGCTGCGCATCGCCGACGCCGACGCCGACTCCGACGACGCCCAGGCCCTCCCGTGGGACGGCGAGGCGCGCGGCGAGGTCCAGGTGCGGGGCCCGTGGTGCGCGGCCGACTACTACGACGACCCCCGCTCAGGAGACTCGTTCACCGCCGGCGGATGGTTGCGCACCGGGGACGTGGCCACCGTCAGCCCCGACGGCTACATCCGGCTGGTCGACCGGACCAAGGACGTGATCAAGTCGGGGGGCGAGTGGATCTCGTCGCTCGACCTGGAGAACGAGCTGATGGCCCATCCGGCCATCGCCGAGGCTGCTGTCGTCGCCATCCCCCATGAGAAGTGGCAGGAGCGGCCACTTGCCTGTGTGGTCGTCAAGCCCGACCAGACCCTCACCAGAGAGGATGTCCTCGAGTTCCTCGAGTCCCGGGTGGCGAAGTGGTGGCTGCCCGACGACGTTGTGTTCATCGACGAGGTTCCCCGCACATCGGTCGGGAAGTTCTCCAAGAAGGAGTTGCGGGACCGCTTCGCCGGCCAGTACCCGAAAGCCGTCGACGAGTGATCGACCTCCTGGCCACCCACGCCAGCATGCACCCGGAAAAACCGGCGGTCATCGACGACCGCCTCGGTGTCGACATCGTCACCCTCACCTTCGCGGAGCTCGACCGGCGGGCCAACCAGCTGGCCGCCGTGCTCCTCGACTCCGGTGTCCGTCCTGGAACCAAGGTGATCACCTGGGGCCAGAACTCTTCCGGCCTGATCGTCGGCGCCCACGCCCTGCGCCGCGTCGGTGCCGTTGCCGTCCCCCTCAACTACCGCCTGGTGCCCGAGGAGGCGGCGTACGTGATCGACGACAGCGACGCCACGGTCGCCTACGTCGACGCCGAGTACACCGGCGTCCTCGATCAGATCCGGGCGTCGCTGCCCAAGGTGGCCGAGGTGTTGGTCTTCGACGGCGACGGTGCGTTCGAGGCCCGCCTCGACGCGGCGCCGAGCGGCCCGCCGGCGATAGAGGTGACCGCCCCTCCCGCCACCATGATCTACACCTCGGGCACCACCGGCCGGCCCAAGGGGGCGGTCCGCAGCTCGGGCATCGATCCCGATCAGGTCGGGGGCCTGCTCAAGCTGGTCGGCTACGTCCCCGACGACGTGTACATCACCACCGGGCCCCTCTACCACTCCGGTCCCCGTGGCTTCGCCGATGTCGCCCACGCCCTTGGCAACACCATCGTCGTCCAGCACCGCTTCGAGCCCGAGGACTGGCTGCGGCTGGTGCAGACCTACCGGGTGACGACCACGTTCACGGCCCCCACGCCCATCCGGATGGTCACCGCCCTTCCCGATGAGGTCAAAGCCCGCTACGACCGGACGTCGATGCGAAGGCTGATCGCCAACGCCGCCCCGTGGACCCTGGCCCTCAAGCAGCGGTACCTGGCCGACTTCCCGACCGACTCGCTGTGGGAGGTCTACGGTTCCACCGAGCTCGGCGTGGACACCGTGCTCGGCCCCGAGGACCACCTCCGCAAGCCGGGTTCGTGCGGGAGACCGGCGCCGGGCATCGAGATCGTCCTGTTCGACGCCGATGGCAACCAGGTCCGCGAGCCGGGCGTCACCGGCGAGCTGTACGTCCGGGCCGCCACGGTCTTCAGCGGCTACCACAAGGCGGAGGAGAAGTACCGCGAGTCCAGTCGCGGCGATTTTCACACCGTGGGCGACATCGCCTACTTCGACGGCGAGGGCTATGTCTACATCGCCGACCGCAAGGCGGACATGATCATCAGCGGGGGCATGAACATCTACCCGGCCGAGATCGAGGCAGCGCTCGACGCCTCCCCCGACATCGAAGAGGTGGCCGTCTTCGGGATCGACAACGAGGAGTGGGGGGAATCTGTCCACGCCGCCGTCGTACCGGCCCACAGCGCGGTGACCCCCGAAGACGTGGTCGCCTTCGCCCGCCGGCACGTGGCCGGCTACAAGGTGCCGCGGAGCATCACCTTCGTCAACGAGCTCCCCAAGACAGGGTCGGGCAAGGTCCTCAAGCGCCAGCTCAAGGCCGAGCTGACGACCGGCCGCCCGTGAGCCGTCCCCACCGGTGACCGCCGCGTCGGGCCGCCAGACCGTCCTCGTCCACCGCGACCAGCAGGTGGTGGTGGTGGAGGTGGGCGGTGGGCTGCGCCGCTACCGGGCCGGCGGGCGTGAGATCGTCGACGGTTACGGTCCCGACGAGATGTGTGGTTCCGGGCGGGGCCAGCCGCTCCTCCCGTGGCCCAACCGCCTGGCCGGCGGCCGCTACAGCTTCGAGGGAACCACCTACCAGGCTCCTCTCGACGAACTTCCCGCCGGCAACGCCATCCACGGGTTGGCCCGGTGGCGTTCCTGGGACGTGGCCCAGACCGAGGAGGCGGAAGCGGTGATGCGCCTCGCCCTGCGGCCATCGCCGGGCTACCCGTTCAGCCTCGCCGTCGCCATCCGCTACACCCTCGACGACGACGGGCTGACGGTCACGACCTCCGCCCGCAACGACGGCACCGGTCCCTGCCCCTTCGCTCTCGGCTTCCACCCCTATCTGGCCGCCTACGGGGGCGTGGTCGACGACCTGGACCTGCAGGCGCCCGGTCAAGCCCGGTACTTCGCCGACGACCACGGCATCCCCACCGGTCGGGAGATGGTCGACGGCGAATGGGACTTCGGCCGGGGCCGGCCGGTCGGCGACCGCCATCTCGACACCTGCTTCACCTTCCTGGCCCGGGACGGGACGGGACGGGCCACCGTGAGGCTCAGCGATCCCCGAACCGCCAGAGCGGTCCGGTTGTGGATGGACGAGGCGTTCGGCTACGTCATGGTCTTCACGGGTGACACCATCTCCGACCCTGACCGCCGCCGGCGGGGTCTGGCCGTCGAGCCCATGACCGCGGCACCCGACGCCTTCAACAGCGGTGACGGGCTGATCGTGCTCCAACCGGGACAGGCCATCCAGGCCGCGTGGGGGATCAACCCCGGCTGAGCGCTCAGCCCCTCCCCGGGCATGGGCGGCGCGGTCCTCAGACCGCTCCGGTGGGCAGCAGGCGGTCCCGGAACAGGGCCAGCACCCGGTCGTGCTCCGCCCTGGCCAGGGTCCGGAGCCAGTTGCTCACGGGCCCGATCCGACCCAACGCCAAGCAGGAGAACTCCCGGGAGACGCAGACGTGCAGGAGGCTCTGGGCGGCGTAGGCGGCCGACGGCGGCCGGGCGGGCGTCCCAAAGAGGTGGGGGACGGCAACGCTGCACCCCAGATCCATCACCCGGCAGGCGAAGTCCACCACCTTCGGGGTGATGCCGGGGATCTCGGCGATGACCACCACGGCCGGGCCGGTCCCGGCTCGGTACACGTCGTGGGTGATGGCACCGGCGGTGAACGGGGTGGCGTGGAAGCCGTCGAGGACGTCAGGCATCGACCGATCCTAGGCAAACGTTCAGTCTGAGGTGGCCGCCGCCACCTGCCCACGGGCCACGGCATCGACGAGGGCTTCGTGGTCACGTTCGTTCTGGTCGGCGTAGGCCCGAGCGAAGCGGCCGATGGCCGTGTCGAAGTTGTCGGAGCGGCCGAGATACCCGGCGATCATGGACGCTCCGCTGGTCCGGGCATGGCCCTTGGCCAGAAGGCCGCCACAGATGGAGGCATAGTCGATCAGGGCCTTGGTGTCGATGGCATCGAGGGCGATCGCTCCCTTCATGTTGCGGAACTGGCGCACGTAGTACTGGTGGCCGTCGACGCTGGTCCAGCCGAGGAGGGGGTCGCTGACCGTCTGGAGGGCCTGTTGGTACTCCACCACCCGCTGGCCCTGATGGTCGTGCCAGGCGGAGCGACCGTGGACGAAGGGAGCGACGACCGAGCGCCGGGCCTGCTTCATCTGGAGGAACACGACGTCATTGGGGCTGCTTCCCTCGCACAGCACCACGTAAGCGCGCAGGCCGACGCTGCCGACCCCGACCACCTTGTGGGCGATGTCGACCACCGTGTAGCCGGCCAGCACCCGCCGCCAGTGGGAAGCCAAGGTGGCGAGGTAGTCGTCGAGGGCCCCCGCGATGCGCTCGGCATCGCCACCGGTGACGCGGGTGATCAGGGGTGGCTCCTCCACGATTCGCCGTTGGCCATGGTGCTGGGTCGTGAACCGGGGCAGGGCCCGG
>JALYVP010000022.1 GCA_030853185.1 Actinomycetota bacterium
CCGGGGCGCCGGGCCACCGGCCGGCCGCGCCTCTGGATCGTCCCGCCGCCCATGAGGATCACGACCCGGACCCTCTCTCCACCGCAGTCCCGGGCCGGGACGGCTCCGATGAGCGCACCACGACGGCGGCGGCCGGTCGGCCCGGGCCATCGGCCCCCCACCGCCCGGGCACCGGCTCCTCGCTCACCGCCGGGCCCCGGCCTGCGGTGACCGCCAGCGAGGAGGACGACAGCTTCACCCTCGACGAGCTCATGGCCCGCAGCGGCCTGGACAAGGCCCAGGTCGACGAACTGACCCGCTTCGGACTGATCGGTCCCGTCTCCTCCAGCGGCGGGGAGCGTTACTACGACGACGACGCCGTGGCCATCGCCACCGTGTCGGCCGGGTTCGCCCGCCACGGCGTCGAGGCCCGTCACCTGCGAGGGTGGCGCACCTCCGCCGAACGGGAGGTGAGCCTCTTCGAGCAGGTCGTCGTACCTCTGCTGCGCCAACGCAACCCGCAGGCCAGGACCCAGGCCGCCATCACCCTCGATGAGCTGGCCGAGCTGGGCGCCTCCCTGCGTCAGGTCCTCGTCCGCCGGGCCGTTCGCGAAGTCCACTGATGGTGGCCGTGTTCTTCGACCCCGTTCGGGTCCGGCGCTAGTAGGGTTCGATCCATGGTCGAGATGCACCTGGCTGCCGTACGGGTCGAACTGCCGACCAATCAGCCGGTCCTCCTTCTCGAGGAGCTGGGCGAAGGCAAACGGACCCTGCCCATCTACATCGGCCCGGCCGAGGCTCAGGCGATCGCCTACGCCCTCCAGGGGGTCGTGACGTCCAGGCCCATGACCCACGACCTGATGCGTGACCTGCTCACCGATCTCGGGGCCACCGTCGAGTGCGTGGTCATCACCGAGCTGCGCGACGGCACCTTCTTCGCTGAGATTCGCCTCATCCACAACGGCCAGCGCCATGCCGTGTCGGCTCGGCCCTCCGACGCCGTCGCCCTCGCCGTCCGGGTGGAGTGCACCATCTACGCCGATGACGCCCTGGTCGACGCCGAGGGCTACCGACTCGACACCGAGGAGGCCGAGGATCCGGGTGAGGCGGACGAGCTCGTCTCGGAGTTCCGGCAGTTCATCGAAGGGCTCCGACCGGAGGACTTCGAGGGCTGATCGGGTCACCGTTCCACCGCCGTGGGGGTTGCGTCATGGTCGCCGGTCGAGCACACTGCTGTAGTTACCTCGATGTGACCCTTCGGAGGCGTTGTCATGGTGCAGGTCCAACAGACGGTCGCGACTGCCACGAACGGGGACAACGTCGGGTATCGCGGACCCCAGGTGTGCTCGGTCGTGGGCATCACCTACCGCCAGCTCGACTACTGGGCCCGGACCGATCTGCTGCGCCCATCCCTGTCCGACGCCAAGGGCAGCGGTTCGCAGCGCCGGTACTCCTACACCGACCTGTTGCAGCTGAAGGTGATCAAGCGACTCCTCGATTCGGGCATCTCGCTGCGCTCGGCCCGCCGGGCCATCGAGTTCCTCCGGTCCGCCGGCGAGGACCTGGCCGCCGCCAACCTGGTGATCGACGAGGGCCGGGCGGTCCTCGCCCGCTCCGGTGAGGAGATCATCGACCTGCTCCGCGGCGGTCAGGGTGTGCTCAACATCGTCCCTCTCGCCGGCGTGTTCTCCGAACTCGACGCCGCCATCACCGACATGGGCGCCCGCACGCCCACCGCCCCCGGCGGGGCCGCCTCCGAGGGTGTAGCCGCCGCCACTGGCGGCGCTCCCTCCACCGGTGGGGCCACCGCAAAGCGGGGGGCCACCGGCGCCTGAGTGTGCCGGGCCTTCCATGCGGACGGCCGGAGTCACCGTTGGGCGGCGGCCCGACGACGGTACGTCCCGGCGATCTCGGCCCTGACCGTGCTGGGATCGTGAACCACCAAGCGGCGAAGGGAGCCGTGTCATCCTGCTCTCCAGGAGGCTCGGTGTCGGCGCGTCCCGTGGATAGCGCACCAGCAGGCGGCGACGGAGGAGCGCTACGCCGGCCTCGCCGCTCCAGGGGATCGGGGCGGGTGGCCTGCTCCAGGTGGGGCAAGGTGACCATCCCACGGCTCAGCGCTCGGTCCACCACATCGTCGAGCAGGCGTGGGGTCGTACACGCCGCCATGTCGGTGAGCATCCGGCACGGTCGGTCCAAGAAGCCGGCCCGACGGATTCGAGGTGGCGGCCGGGCCGCCCCCTGGCCGGCGGCGAGCACGGTCGCGGCCAGGGTGCCTCTCGGGCTCACGCGCCGGTAATGTCGGAGGGTGAGCTCCACCGCCGACGGTTTGCGTCGCTCTCCCCTCGACGCCCGGCACCGCGCCCTCGGCGCCCGCCTGGTGGAGTTCGGGGGCTGGGACATGCCTCTGCGCTATCCGATGGGGACGCTCGCCGAGCACCTGGCCTGCCGGTCCGACGCCGTGGCGTTCGATGTCAGCCACCTGGGAACGGTACGGGTCGAGGGTCCCGAGGCCTTCGCCGGTCTCCAGGCGACCCTGACGAACGATCTCAACAAGATCGCGCCGGGGCGGGCCCAGTACACCCACCTGTTGGACAGCGACGCCTCGGTGCTCGACGACATCATCGTGTGGTGGGTCGGCGACGAACGCTTCGACGTCATGCCCAACGCCTCCAACACAGCGCGGGTGATCGACGCCATCGGCGGGACGGATGTCACCGGTGAACGGGCCGTCATCGCCGTGCAGGGCCCGAAAGCCCGCCAGATGCTGGCCCAGGTTGCTCCTGATGCCGCCACCGTCGGTCGGTTCCGGGTCGCCACCTTCACCTGGCAGGGCACCATGTGTGTGGCTGCCGGCACCGGCTACACCGGTGAGGACGGCGTGGAGTGCGCCATACCGGCCGAGCTGGCTCCCGCCTTCTGGGATGCGGTGCTGGCCTCCGGCGTCGTCCCGGCCGGCCTCGGGGCGCGCGACACCCTGCGGCTGGAGGCGGCCCTGCCGTTGCACGGACACGAGCTGGGTCCCGGGATCACCCCGCTGCAGGCCGGGCTCGGCTGGGTCGTGTCGTGGACCAAGCCGGAGGGTTTCCTCGGCCGTGCCGCCCTCGAGGCCGAGCGCACCGCCGGGGTGCCGCGGGTGCTGATCGGACTGGCCACGGAGGGTCGCCAGCCGCCGCGGGAAGGCGCCGAGGTCATGATGGGGGAAGCGGAGGCGAGGGGAGACAACGTGGGGGAGGTCACCAGCGGCAACTTCTCGCCTGTGCTGGGCCACGGCATCGCCCTGGCCCTAGTCGATGCCAAGGAGAGCCTCGAGAGCGTCTCCAAGGTGGAATTGGCCCAGAGGGGCCGCACGTTGCCGGCACAGATCGTGCCGCTTCCGTTCGTCACCAAGAGGAAGGGCTGACCGCTCGTGGGCCACTACGTCCCCCATACCGACGAAGAGTTGACCGGGATGCTCGCCGATCTCGGGTTGTCGTCGATCGACGAGCTCTTCGAGGTGGTACCCGAGGCCCTGCGTCTGGCCACCGGACTCGACCTGGCGCCGGGCATGTCCGAAGCCGACGTGGGCGTGGAGATGGAGCGCCTGGCCGATCGCAACCAGGTCGGCCGCGACCTGCTCTGCTTTGCCGGGGCCGGCGCCTACGACCACGAGATCCCCGCCGCCACCCGGTCGCTGATGTTCCGCTCCGAGTTCGTGACGGCCTATACGCCCTACCAACCTGAGGTGGCCCAGGGGGTCCTGCAGGCGCTGTTCGAGTATCAGACGATGGTGGCTCGCCTCTCGGGCCTGGCCGTGGCCAACGCATCGCTCTACGACGGGGCCAGCGCGGCGGTCGAGGCCTTGAACCTGGCAGTGGCCACGAAGCGCCGGGAGACGGTGTGGGTGAGCGGGGGCGTCCACCCCCATTGGCGGCAGGTGCTGGCTACGTTCGCCCGGGGTACCGGCCACCAGCTGATCGATGTCCCCCTGCGTGATGGGGTGACTGATTGGGAGGCGGCGCCGGACTCCGGCGAGGCGCCGGCTGCCGTGCTGGTCTCCACCCCCAACTATCTGGGGGCGATCGAGGATCTTGACCGGGCCCGGTCCGTCGCTGACAGCCACGACGCCCTGCTGCTCGTCGGCTTCGACCCCGTCTCCTCCGGCCTCCTGCGGGCGCCGGGCGATCACGGTGCCGACGTGGCGGTGGGGGAGGGCCAACCCTTCGGCACGCCACTGTCGTTCGGGGGCCCCTACCTCGGCCTGTTCGCCTGCCGCCAGGAGCATGTGCGCCGGCTGCCCGGTCGCCTGGTGGGCCGGACCCTCGACGTCGAGGGGCGCACCGCCTACGTGACGACGCTGCGGGCCCGGGAGCAGGACATCCGCCGGGAGAAGGCGTCGTCGAACGTCTGCACCAACCAGACCCTCATCGCCGTGGGAGCCATGATCCAGCTGGCCTGGTTGGGGACCGGTGGCCTGCGGGAGCTGGCCCTGCGATGCGCTCGAGGGACGCGCTACGCCAGGGAGGTCGTCACGGCCATCCCCGGCGTCGAGCTGGCTCACCCGGCGCCGACCCTGCGGGAGTTCGCCGTCCGCCTGCCGGTTGCCGCCCCGCTCGTCATCGAGCGGATGGCTGAGGAGGGGTTCCTCGCCGGCGTGGCCGTCGGCGTCGCCGACGGGGTCGTGACCGATGGCGGTGACCAGCTGCTCGTGGCGGTGACCGAACGGCGGACACGCGAGGAGATCGACGCCTACGCCGCAACCCTGGAGAAGGTGGTCCGATGAGCTCCACCGAGCAGCGCAGCAGCGCCTACCATCACGCCACCGCCACCGAGGCGGCGCGCTATCCCACGGCGACCACAGTGTCCGCCGCCCCCGGGGGTCGGGCCAGGAGCGCGCCGATCATTGGCCGCGACACCGAGCCGGCGATCTTCGAGTTCTCCAGCCCGGGCCGTCACGCCTGGTCGTTCCGGACGACCGGGGTACCCGAGTGGGGCGCCGAGGACCTGGTGCCGGCCGGATCGTTGCGACCCCAACCGCTCGAGCTGGCCGAGGTGTCCGAGCGAGATCTGGTCGGCCACGTCACCAGGCTGACCCACCGGCAGTACTCGGTCGATCTGGGTGCCTACCCGCTCGGTTCGTGCACCATGAAGTACAACCCGAAGCTGTGCGATGATGCCGCCTCGTTGCCCGGCCTGGCCGCTTCGCACCCGGCGACGCCGCCGTCTCACAGCCAGGGGTGGCTGGAGCTACTGTGGTCGTTGTCGGACATCCTGTGCCGGGTGACGGGCATGAATGCCGCCACCCTCCAGCCCCCGGCCGGTGCCTCCGGTGAGCTGACCGGCCTCCTGGTCATGCGAGCCTGGCACGAGGCCCGGGGCCAGCGGCGCACCAAGGTGATCATCCCCGACTCGGCGCACGGCACGAACCCGGCGTCGGTCACGCTCGGCGGCTACCAGACGGTGACTGTACCTTCCGACGAGCGCGGCCTGGTCGATCTCGACGCCCTGCGCCAACGGCTCGACACCGACGTGGCCGGCATCATGCTGACCAACCCCAACACCCTCGGGTTGTTCGAGGAGGACATCGCCGAGATCGCCGCCGCCGTCCACGAGGTGGAGGGTCTCCTCTACTACGACGGCGCCAACCTCAACGCCATCCTCGGGGTGACCCGCCCCGGGGACATGGGCTTCGACATCGTCCACATGAACCTGCACAAGACGTTCGCCGTACCGCACGGCGGCGGCGGTCCGGGGGCCGGGCCGGTAGCCGTGGCGGAGCGCCTGGCGCCCTACCTGCCCGGGCCGGTGCCCCGCCGCGCCGACGACGGCACCTTCGACTGGTACCAGCCGGAGCACTCCATCGGACGGGTCCACACCTGGTACGGCAACACCTTGGCCCTGGCCCGGGCGTTGTCATACATCCTGGCCAACGGGGCCGACGGTCTGCGGCGGGTGGCCGAGGGCGCGGTGCTCAACGCCAACTGGTTGCGCAACCGGCTGAGAGACGTCTACGACCTGCCTTTCGACCGGCCCAGCATGCACGAGTTCGTGGCGTCGACGGCATCGCTGAAGAAGGCGAACGGCACCCGAGCCTTGGACGTAGGCAAGCGCCTCCTGGAAGAGGGCTTTCATGCCCCCACCGTCTACTTCCCGCTGATCGTGGACGAGGCCCTGATGATCGAGCCGACGGAGACGGAGAGCCCGCAGACGCTGGCGGCGCTGGCCGACGCCCTGATCGCCATCGCCGGCGACGCCAGCGGGGACGGGGCCGAGGCGCCCCGTTCAACGCCGGTGAGGCGGGTCGACGAGGCCCGGGCGGCGCGCCACCTGATTCCGACGTGGGATGCCGGTCGGGAGGACCAGCCGGGCTGAACCAAACCCGGCCCGGGGACCTACTGGAACTGCAAGTTGTAGGGGTTGTCGGCGGCGTTGGCGGGTTGGTTGAGCACCATCCCGTTGATCTGCACGGAGATGGCGGCGGGGTTGCCCAGGCGGACCCAGAACGGCCCGGTCTGGCTCTTCTGACTGCCGGAGGACAGGACGCCTTCGAAGAGGATCTTGCCGCTCTGGTCGCCCTGGCGTATCTCGATCCAGCACGAGCCGGAGCCGACGAAGCTGATCGTCGGGGATCCGGTCTCCTGGTAGGTGGCCGTCGACGCCGTCCTGGAGACCAGGGAGGCGGGCACCGGTGGAGCTGTGGTCGTCGTGGGAGCAGCCCTCGGCGGGGCGGCCGCTCGACCAGCCCGCTGGTCGGATGAGCTCTGACTGCCGATGACCACCGCAGAGACGACGCCTACGGCGGCAACCACCGCGGCCAGGGCGGCCGTCGCCACCCGCAGCCGGCGATGCCCGGCCGGACGGGAAGTCGACCGGGTATGGCCGCCGGCGCGTCGGGAAGAGCGTCGGTCGTGGCTCCGGTGGGCGCCGCCACCGCCACCGCCATCGATGGGTTCGACCCGTCCGGACCGAGCCAGTGCCGCCAGCTGAGCTCTCGTCTGCTCCGGGGCCGACGGGTGGAAGGTCCCGGCGCCGGCTGGCGCCTCGACGGAGTGATGCCAGGAACGGTCGGTGCCGGCCGGTGGCGCCGTGACGGCCGCCACCTGGTCGGTCACCGTATCGGAGGGGTCGGAGGAGCCGGACCCGACGGAGGGAGGGAACGCTACGGTGGCACCTGACCCAGCGGCGGCCCCGTCGGCCTCCGAGGGTTCGAGGATCCGGAAGCCTTCGACGTCGGCCGGGCCCGGAGCTGCGGCGAAGGCGGCGCCGCCGAGAGCTCGGGAGCGAGGAAGCGGCGGGACTTCGATCCGGGCCGCGGGATCCTCGACCTGGTCAAGCGGGTGGGCGGTATCGCCATCCCAGTCCGCTTCACCGTCGTCGGCCCGCACGACACGGACCGATTCGGCACCGTCAACTGAGGTGGGTGGGGAGACGGGCGTTCCGACGATGGGGCCGCCGAGCTCGTCGGGCCGGGCGGTGGGCGGGGTCCCATCGACCCGGTTGGGGTTGTCGGCGCGATGGTCCGCCAGGCTGATCGCTCCCACCGGCGCGCGGTCCCAGTCCTCGGGCTCATCATCCTCAGGGTCGATGGCCTCACCCGGCGCGGGACCGCCGGTCTCGTCGTCGAGACGGACCACCACCTCGGCGACGGCATGGGCGGCCGCCACCCGGCCGTTCGCCGCCCCTTCCGCCTCGTCCTGGTCATCGCCACCACCGAGCCCACCGATCTCGCCTTCGTCGAAACCGCCCCTGTCGGCATCGCCATCGTTGGTGAACGCCGCCTCGGTGTCCTCCTCGTCGGCGCCGGCGTCGACGCCGGCATCGTAGGCACCGAGATCGTCGGCACTGAGACCGTCGGCACCGGGAAAGAGACCGTCGGCACTGAGACCGTCGGCACCGGGAAAGAGACCGTCGGCACCGGGACGGTCGGCACCCGTGTCATCAGCGCCGAGCTCGTCTACCGCGTCGAGCTCCTCGGCTGGGGCGGGAAGATCGGGCAGGAGGATCCGGACTCCTTCGATCTCCGTAGGAGCCGGCCGGGTGGCCACCGGCTCCGGAGCAGCGGGCGGCGCGTCGATGCTGACGGCCCCCGGGATGGCAACCGGTCGGGACATGGGCCGGGGGCTGATGCGAGGGTGGGTGGGATCGGACTCGACGACGCGGCGGACGTGGTCGAGGAGGGGAGCCCCAGCCGGAGGGGCAAGGTCGACGCGGCGGTCGGCGCCCTGGTTGGTGAGCTGTCCGAGGGTGTCGAGGGCGCGGTGGTGGGCCGCCGCCGCCCCCCCGCCGAACCGCATCCGGTGGACGACTTCGATGCCACCGCCGATGACGACGATCGCCACGATCAGCAGGATGAGGGCGATCATGTGCCGGCCTCCCAGGATCGACCACCAAGGCGACGAGGCAGGTTGGAACAGCAGGCTGATACCACGTCACTCCTTTCCAGCAGGGCTACCAAGCGGACCGAGCCGAGCGACTCTAGGCTACGAGACGTCCAGGCCGACGGCAGAGCGCCCGGCCCCATTTTCTGCACTCATCGGTGTGAAATATGACCGCTGAAGCACCGGGGGGCACCGCGCCAAACCCCTGCCGGAACGCACCACGAAGGGTGGTCTCTCCTTCTGTCGCAGCGTGGCAGTACCCTCGGCAACGATGCTGCCGACGACAACGGTGTCCCCCCTGTGGCGAGCCGCCCCCCGCGAGCCGGACCCTGATCCCCGGCCGGCGCCGACCGTGCCCGCCTGGGTCCCTGTCCCTGCCGGTTTCCTGGCCGGTTCCATCCCGTGGTCGAACCTGGTGGCCCGGCGGGTTGCCGGCGTCGATCTGCGCCGGGTCGGGTCCGGGACGGTGTCGGGCACCGGGCTGTTCGCTGTGGCCGGATTCGGCCCGCTGGCCCTGGCCGGGGTGATGGAGGTGACCAAGGGAGCGGTGGGGCCCCTGCTCGCCGGGTCCGAACGCCCGAGGTTGGCGGCCGCCGCGGGGGCCGCCGCCGTCATCGGACACAACTGGTCCCCGTGGTTGCGGGGTGCCGGTGGACGGGGCCTGTCCCCGGCTCTCGGTGCACTCGGGGTCACTGCCCCCGCGGCTTCGGCGACGCTGCTCGGCGGCATGGCCGGCGGGCGGCTGATCCGCCAGACCGCGATCGGATCGTTGGTGGCCGAACTGGCAGCCGTTCCGGTGGCGCGCCGGACCCGAGGCCCCGCGGCGGGGTGGGCGGCGGCCGGCGTGGTCATTCCCATGATGATCAAACGCCTGGCCGGCAACAAGAGACCGGCGCCGGGCAGCACCGCCCCGTACCTCTGGCGGTTCCTGCTGGACAGGGACCGCCGGCGTTCCCTGATGACCGGGAGCCGGCTCTGACGATCGGGATCGTCACCGACTCGGCGGCATCCCTGCCCGTTTCGGTCGCCGCCAACCACGCCATCACCGTCGTGCCCATGGGGTTGACGCTCGGCGAGTCCTCGGTCCACGACGGTGACCTCGAGCTCGACGAGGTGGTGGCCCGCCTGGGCGAGGGGTTGAGCACGTCCGGCCCGTCACCCGGCGAGTTCGCCGAGGCCATCGCCGACGCCGACACCGGTGACGGCGTCGTCGTCCTCACCCTCTCGGAGAAGATGAGCGGCACCAACGGGTCGGCTCAACTGGCCGCCAAGCTGGAGGAGGACCGGGCCGTCCGGGTCGTTGACACCGGAACTGCGGCGGGAGCGGAAGGACTGGTCGTGTTGGCCGCCGCCGCCCGGGCCGAGACCGGCGCCCCCCTCGATGCCGTGGTGGCGGTGGCGGAGGTGGCCGCCCGCCTGGTCCGCCTGGTGGCGACCCTGCCCACCCTCGATCATCTGGCGCGGAGCGGACGGGTGCCCGGTGCGGCCGCGTGGGCCGGGCACCGCCTGGACCTCAACCCCCTCTTCGAGTTCAAGGGAGCCCACGTTCGACCCCTGCGTCCGGTGCGGGGGCAGAAGGCGGCCCGGGAGCGCATCGTGGCGCTGTTCGCCCACCGGCTCCGCCCCGGGGCCGACCTGCACGTGGCCGCCCTCCACGCCGGCGACCCTGACGGTGCCGAGCACATCCTCGACATGGTCCGGGCCCATGTCGAGCCGGCCACCGCCTTCGTGGGGTCGTTCAGCCCGGTGATGGTCGCCCACACCGGGCCGGGGCTGGCCGGTCTGGCGTGGTGGTGGGAGGAGCGCTCAGCCGGCCGCTGACGTGGCGGCCAGGGTCCAGTCGGTGGCCGCCACGATGGGGGCGGTGGCCAGCACCCCGTAGGCGTGGCCCATGCCCGGCACCATGTCCAGCCGTCGAGGCTCGTTGCAATAGCGGTACAGCTCGGCGCCGTCACGAGCGGGGATGAACCGGTCCCGGGTTCCGTGGACGATGGCGATCGGGATCTCGATGCCGGTGACGAGGGTGGCCGGGGGGAGGGGATCACTCCATCCCGGGGCCACGTGGACAGCCATCAGGCGCAGCGCCAACGCTCGCCCGATCCGGGTCTGGGTCAGCGCCGCGGCGAGGATCCCCTGGGCGCTGCGAGGGGCCCGCCACGTGGCGGGGGCGCTGACCGCGACGATGCCATCGATGTGGGCGGCAGGGTCGGCAGCGTAGCGCAGGGCGGCGATGGCGCCCATGGATGCGCCCACCAGGATGACCGCCAGACCGTCCCGGCGGGCCTCGCGCACCGCCGCCGCCACGTCATGGCGCTCGAGGTCGCCGAGGGTACAGCGACCGTTGGAGCGACCGTGACCGCGGGAGTCATAAGACAGGACGTCGTAGTGGGCCGCGACCAGGGCCTCGGCTTGGTGTTCAACCGCCCCGTCGGTGGTGGAGGCGGCAAAACCGTGGACCAGGACGACGACGGCTCGGGGCTGCTCGGCCGTCCACCGCCGGATGCGAAGATCGACGCGGTCCGTGGTGGGGAGCGTCGCCCCCAGCGGGGCCTGTCGGTGATGTTCGGTGGTCATGAGAATGTCTCCGCGTGGCGCGCCGTCGGCCGGTGCCAGCGTCGGGCCCCATCCTTGTCGAGTCCGTGAGGATCAGGCGGTCGGGCCGTCGGGGAGCTCGGCGGGAATGTCGCGCTCGGCGATCACCGATCGCAGGGCCTGCTGGCCGGGGTGTCCGTCGATCACGTGACGCAGGGCCTGGCCGGTGGCCGAGAGATACCGGCGGGTGGTCTCCAAGGAGGCGTGACCGAGCAGCTCCTGAAGCTCGACGACATCGGCGCCCGCTTCGAGGGCGGACGTGGCGAACGTGTGGCGCAGGGCGTGGACCAAGGCGCCGGCGGGGACCTGGGCCCGCAGGCCGGCACGCACGTAGAGACGCTCGACGAGGTAGCGAACCTGGTGCACGCTCAGGCGCTCACCGCGCACGTCGACGAACAGGGGTGCCGCCGGGTGGCCCAGATCGTGGTCGGGGAAGCGCTCGACCCGTTCTGCCTGGTAGTCGGCGATGAGTCGCTCGAGCGCTGGGCCGATCGGGATGGGTCGAGCCTTGTTGCCCTTGCCGATCACCTCCAGGCGCCGGGCTCCCGGCTCGCCGGCGAGCGACCCGGTCGACAGGCCGACGGCTTCAGCCTCGCGGATGCCCGTCACGCAGAAGGTGGCCACCAGGGCCAGGTCCCGGGCCGGCCACGGTTTTCGCGAGCGTGGATCGGCGGCGGCGGCGGTGGCAAGCAGGCGGGGAACGCCGTCGCGGGCGCGGATGGTGCGGGGGAGGACCGTGGGGGTCTTGGGTTTGGGCACCGCGGCCATGGGGTTGCCGTCGAGGAGTCCCTCGGCGACGAGGAAGTCGAAGAAGCTCGACCAGGCGGAGTGGGCCCGGCGTACCGAGGCCGCCGCATGGTCTGCCGCCCACGAGGCGAAGGCGTACCGTAGCGCCGGGCGTTGCAGGTCGGCGAGGGTGACCACCTCCAGATCCTCGAACGCGGCCAACCGGCCGCTGACGCCGTCGAGGTCCCGGCGGTAGGCAGCCAGGGTCGCCGGAGACGGTTTGGTCGCCCCCAGGTGGGTCAGCCATGCGGCCACGGCGTCGGACAGGGGCGCTTCAGCGTGCAGTCGAGCGCGGGCCACGATGCATCGTAGAACCCGCGAAGGGCCCGCCCGCGCCCGACCCCACCCCTCCGGCGGTCAGCCCTCGATGTCGCAGAGGAGGAACTTGACGCCGGCCTGGCCGAGCTCCTGAGCGTCGGCCAGGGTCTTCTGCCCCTCATCGCTGTTGATGGCGTCCACTGCCGCCTGGTAGTCGTCGAAGTACAGCTCGGCCACCCGGTAGGCGGGGGGCGGCGAGCCGTCCTCCTTGGGGAACACCTTGGCCAGCTCCGCCTTCCGGACGCCCGGTATGGCTCCGGCCAGCGGGACGTGCACGGAGCTGTAGTGCTCCTCGAAGGAGGTCGGGTCGGCTGGATTGTCATAGATAACGGTCAGCTTCACGGTCATGGCAGGGTTCTTCCCTCCTTTCCCGATGAGCAAGCCTCGCCGTGCGACGAGCCCGGACCGCAGGATCAGGGGGACCCTGGCGCCGACCCGGCGATCGCCTCGTCCAGGAACGGCCCGAGCAGGGTGGCGACCTCGCGGGCCGCCTCCTCCGGCGATCCGTCGGGGCGGGTGGCGTAGCTCAGGGCCAAGCGGACCAGGCACCGGGCGGCGAGCAGGGCATCGTCGTCGGGCATCGTCGGCCACCGCTGGTTGAAGAACCGGGCCAGGTGCCCGCCGGCCGCGTCGAGGACCCCCTCGCCGTGGGTGGTGATCAACGTGAGCAGATCGTGGTTGCCGTCGTCGTTGACGATGGCGCGGAGCAGGCCCCCGGCCTGGGCGGCGACGAGGAACGTCGACATGGCGGCCGCCACCGCCGCCCGGGGATCGGAGCCGGCAGCATCGAGGGCGGCGTCGACCATGGCCAGGAACCGCTCGGTCTCGGCCACCACGTACGCCTCGGCCAGGCCCTGGCGGGATCCGAACTCGCCATAGA
Organism: Actinomycetota bacterium; assembly: GCA_030853185.1. Classification (GTDB taxonomy): domain Bacteria; phylum Actinomycetota; class Acidimicrobiia; order Acidimicrobiales; family Palsa-688; genus JALZAH01. The sequence continues at coordinate 12,913 of JALYVP010000022.1, forward strand.
GGGTCTGGCGGCTCACGCCGGCGGCGGCCGCCACGTCGGCCATCCGGATCGAGGCCCACGGCCGCCGGGCCAGGAGGGGGTTGAGGCCGGTCTCGAGCAGGGACCGCCGCCGGAGGGCCCGGCCCTGACTGACATAGGCCGGCGGCGGTCGGGCCGGGTTGAGCCTGCGAACCTCGGACATCGCCGCCATCCTAGCTGCTCACGACGCCGCCTTCTTGACACCGATCCACTGGTTGTCCACAACGCTTGACACGGATGGGGCTCGGTGTCAAACTCAACAGGGTTGAGACCGATCTATCAGGGGGAAATCATCCTTATGTCGATTCACCCGGCCGCCGCCCAGGACCAGGAGCAGGCCAGCCCGTCAGCGCCGACGGCGTGGCGTGATCCCAAGCGCCACCTGTGGCTGCTCGGCCTGACCATCCCGCTGCTCCCCCTCATCTCGTGGGGGCTGGTGTCGGCCACCGGTCTGGGGGTGTTCTGGTGGTTCGGGCCGATCTTCCTCTACGGACTGCTGCCGATCCTCGACACCATCATCGGAACCGATGCCGCCAATCCTGACGAGAGCGTGGTGGCCCGGCTCGAGAAGGACCGTTACTACCGCTGGTGCACCTACCTGTACCTGCCCCTCCAGTTCGCCACCCTGGTGTGGGCGGCCTGGAAGGTGACCCACGGCGGGATGCCCTGGTATGACGACCTGGGCCTGACCGTGACCACCGGCATCGTCGCCGGGGTCGCCATCAACACGGCCCACGAGCTGGGTCACAAGCGACTCCGCTACGAGCGGTGGCTGTCCAAGGTGGCTCTGGCCCAGAGCGCCTACGGCCATTTCTTCATCGAGCACAACCGCGGCCACCACGGTCGGGTGGCCACGCCCGAGGATCCGGCGTCGTCGCGGTTCGGGGAGAGCTTCTACGCCTTCTGGCCCCGAACGGTGATCGGGAGCCTCAAGTCGGCGTGGTCGCTCGAGCGCCAGCGCCTGGCCCGATCCGATCATCGCCTCCTCTCGTTCCACAATGACATCATCAGCGCCTGGGCCATGACCGTCGTCCTCTTCGGAGCGATCATCGCCGCCTTCGGATGGAAAGCCGCGCCGTTCCTCGCCCTCCAGGCCTTCATCGGCTTCTCGCTGCTGGAGGTGGTCAACTACCTCGAGCACTACGGCCTGCGCCGCCAGCGGAGCGAGGACGGGCGCTACGAGCGCTGCCAGCCCCGCCACAGCTGGAACAGCAACAACATCGCCTCCAACGTCATCCTCTACCACCTGCAGCGCCACTCGGACCATCACGCCCACCCGACCCGGCGCTTCCAGGCGCTGCGACACTTCGACGAGGCCCCGCAGCTGCCGTCCGGCTACGGCACCATGATCCTCATCGCCTACCTCCCGCCGCTGTGGCGCAAGGTGATGGACCACCGGGTCGTGAGCCACTACGACGGGGACATGTCCAAGGCCGGTATCCAGCCTTCGAAGCGGGAGAAGGTGCTGGCCCGTTACGCCCCGCCGGCGGCAGCCTGAGGGAAGCTCATGAGCTCCTACGCCTGCCCTGAGTGCGGCTACGTGTACGAGGAAGCGAAGGGGGAGCCTCGAGAGGGGTTCGCGGCCGGTACCCCGTGGTCGGACGTGCCCGACGACTGGGCGTGCCCCGATTGCACGGTGCGGGAGAAGGTCGACTTCGTGCCCGCCGACGGGTAACGGGCGGCTGCTCGGGTCGGCGTAGTGCCAACGGCCCTGCAACAATGGTCCCGTGGGATGGACGACGATCGTTCGGGCGGAGGAGCTGGAGACCTTCAGTCAGTGCCGGCGGGCATGGGACCTGGGCTCCCTGAGCAGGCAACGCTGGGCCTCGACCGTGCCCTTCGATTTTCTCCGGGCGGTCCGGGAGGCCTTGGCCGTCTACTACTTCCCGGCCATGGACGACTGGCCACGGGCCATCCCCCGGCAGCTGGCGATGAAGGGCTTCGTGCGTTCCATGCACGAGTCCCGGGCGACCCGTGAGGCGGTGGCCGACGTGGCGGAGGCCCAGGCGCAGGCCCGGTCCTTCGACGAGCATCTCGAGGTCGGCAAGGCGATGCTGGCCAACTACTTCGCCTGGGCGGGGGCGGAGATGGACGACTTCGACTCGATCCTCGCCGACTACGAGATCTGGACGCCTGTACCCGACCCGGATCAGCCCGGTACCGAGATCGGGCTCCCCGGCAGTCGCCCGGTGCGCTACCTCGGGCTCATCGACCAGTTGATCGGCGACACCGATGACGAGTTCTGGATCGTGCAGCACCGGGTGGTGAGCGGCGGTTGGACCGACACTGCCGAGCTGCTCGACGATGACCTCTCGGTCAGCCACTGCTGGGCCATGCAGGTCTCGTACCCTCAGATGCTCATCTCCGGCACCATCATCAACGAGTTGCGCACCGACGGCCAGCTCGAGGTTGAACCGCCCGCAGAGATCGTCGAGAGAGATCAGCGCAACGCCGAAGGGGGCCGCCACCCGAACGTCCTCCGCAGCCCCCTGACGCCCGAGGAGCGCCGCAACGCTTCGAGCGGCGCGTCCGCCGGCCCCGTTGATCATATGGTCTTCCAGCAGGACAACGGCCTGTTCCGTCGGACGGTCATCCGCCGCTCACAGGCCTCGATCGCCAGGATGGGCCTGTGGGTCGCCGACGAGGTGAAGGAGACCCTCCGACCTGACCTGGAGGTCCCCCCGACCTTCTCCGGCCGCTGTGGTCGCTGCGAGTTCGCCACTCCCTGTGCCGCGCTCGAGGCAGGGGCTGGCGCCGAGGCCATCCTGCAGGACCACTTTGTCCGTCGGGACGAGGACACCGACACCGACAACCTGCGACGATCCAAGGTTCGGGGGAACCGTCAGAGGCAGTCCGGCACGGTCAACTTCCGCTGGGGGTAGGACGATCGGATCGTGAGCCAGCAGCGCCAACGGCGCGGCCGCCTCGTCCGGCGACGACGGTTGTCGCCTTGCGATCGGCTATCTCTTCGTCCTGGCGCCTCGGCAGGTAAGGTTGGACGCCCATGGAAGCGGGCTGGTACGCCGATCCGCACGGCGAGGAGGCCCTCCTGCGGTGGTGGGACGGGGTCTCGCGAGGATCGGAACGGAAATTAGTGGTAGGGCCTCACCCATGCTCGCTCCAGGGTGGCCGAGCGAGGACACGCCGCGTTGGAGAGGTTCGATTGAGCTGCCAGGGGACTACTCGCTGCCGTTAACCCCGTGCGGTTCCCAGATCAGTGTCTCGTAGTGGGCGCAGCCGTCGGGGGCGGAGTCTTGGTGGTGGGTGAGAATGTGCTCGAGGAATCCGCATGCCGCTTGCATCCGCTCGGTCTGTGCTCGTAGCGCCTCGATGCGATCCTTGACGACGTGCGCCCACCCTCGGGTGCCGGCCGGGCCTGCCAGGATGTCAGCAATCTCCTCGAGGCTCATGAGACCAGAGGTCTGCCAGTAGCCGATGATGGCCAGTCGTCGGATCTCGCCAGGCCCGTACCAGCGTCGACCCGAATGTTTTGAGACCGATTCGACCAGGCCGCGCTGTTCGTAGTAGCGGATGGCGGAGGCTCGCAGCCCGAGCTTCCGGGCTACCTCGTCGATGGGCACGAGCTGGTCGGTGTCGCCGGTCTTTGTCGCCATTGGGTCGTGGCCTCCTCAGGCACCACCATCCCTCACCTCCGGCTTGCGTTCAAGTCGGCTTTAGCCTGCATACTCGGGAGGGTGGCGAACCAGTTACTTCTCGATATTGACCCGTTGCTGAAGAGCCGCGACTTCCGTCTGCTGTTCGCCGGCCAGCTGGTGAGCATGTTCGGCAGCCAGCTCACGATGGTCGCCATCCCTTACCAGGTCTACGCGCTGACTCGGTCATCGCTACAGGTTGGGGCGGTCAGCCTGGCCCAACTGGTCCCGTTGATCGTCGGGGCGCTCGTCGGCGGCTCAATCGGCGACACCTTCGAGCGCCGCCACATCTTGTTGGTCAGCTTGTCGGCGCTGTCGTTGACCAGCGCAGCGCTTGCGTTCAACGCCAGCTTCGCCCACCCATCGGTGCTGGCCGTCTACCTGATCAGCGCGGCTGGCGCCGCCCTCGGCGGTGTGGTCTCCACGGCCTGCCAGGCGGCGGTGCCTTCCCTCGTCGAAGACGGCCAGCTCGTCGCTGCCTACGCCGCCATGCAGGTCGTCGATCAGGTAGCCATGGTGGCCGGCCCCGCGCTGTCGGGCCTCCTGATCGGCACAGTTCGCGTCCCTTGGGTGTATGGGATCGACGCCGTGACCTTCGTAGTGATGGGGTTGGCGATGGTGAGGATGGGGGCAACCTCACGGCCGATGGGGGTCGAACGCCCCAAGCGGGCCTCGGTCATCGAGGGTCTGCGATACCTGCGGGGGCGCCCGGTGATGCAGGGCGCATACCTCATTGATCTCAACGCCACGGTCTTCGGGGTCCCCCGTGCCCTTTTCCCGGCGCTGGCGGCCACGGTGTTCCACGGTGGCCCAAGCACGCTCGGCCTTCTCTACGCCGCCCCCGGAGCAGGAGCCCTGCTCGGCGCTTTCACCACCGGATGGCTTGCACGGATCCGCCGCCAAGCATGGGCGGTCATCGTGGCGGTGGGCGTGTGGGGTACCGCCATCGCCATCTTCGGGCTGGTCCATGCCCTGTGGGCCGCGCTCGCTCTGCTGGCGATCGCGGGTTGGGCGGATGTGATCTCGGCTGTGCTTCGCACCACCATCCTCCAAACAGCGGTCTCCGAGGCATTCCGCGCCCGTGTCTCCTCGGTACAGATCGCGGTTGTCGAAGGCGGCCCCCGCCTCGGCGATCTTGAAGCTGGCGGCGTTGGGACCGCCGTGTCGACCGAGTTCGCTGTCGTCTCCGGCGGCCTGGCTTGTATCGCCGGTGCGGTCCTTCTCGCCGGGGTGTTGCCCGCCTTTCGCCGGTACCACCGCCCCAATCAAGCGGAGGCTCTCCCCGCGACGTCACCCGCCAGCGGCTGCCCTCCCCAGTCAGGAGACGCTGGTCCTGGTCCCTGACCTGGAGCGGTTCAGGCAGTTTTCACCGTCATCGCTGCCACCTCAGGCCCGCTTGCCGTCGGGGGCGGCCCAGCACCCCACACTCACGGTCAAGTGGCTATCGGCGCTGGCCCGGCGGGCCGTGTGGGAATGACCCACCATGGCCGCGGAGATGACGTTGGCGCCCACAAGAGATACGGAGGAGGCAGGAACGATGCCAGTGGAGTTCCTTTCCGACGAGCAAGCGGCCACCTACGGACGATTCATCGGGCCGCCCACCCAAGAGCAGCTGGAGCGGTTCTTCTTGCTGGACGACGCCGACCGGGAGCGAGTGGGTCGGCGACGACGAGAGACGACAGCGCTCGGCTTCGCCATCCAGAACGGTGCGCTTCTTGGGCATGTTCTTGGGCGACCCGATGGACGTGCCCTTGGCGGTGGTGGCGTTCGTGGCCGGCCAGCTCGGGATCGCCGACGCCTCCTGTGTGAAGGGCTACGGCGCCCGGCCCATGACCGCCTACCAGCACCAGTGGGACATCCGCCGGGACTACGGCTACGGCGATTTCACCGAGCGGGCCGCCGAGCTTCGCCGCTTCGTTGAGGCTAGGGCGTGGCTGTCGAACGAGGGGCCGAGAGCACTGTTCGACCGGGCCATGGCGTGGTGCGTCGAGCACAAGGTGCTGCTCCCCGGCGTGACGACCATGGCAAGGATGATCTCCGGGTCCGCGCCGCTGCTGCCGAACGGCTGTGGTCCACCCTCTACGACACGGCCGGCGACCAGGCCCTCGGGGAACAACGGAACGGAAAGTGGCGGTAAGCCCCCTCGCTGGCACGGAGTTACGAGCCGACGGTGCTCTGGCTGGCTCGTGGGCGGCCGCCGATGGAGGCCTTTTCGAGGTGGCCGTAGATCGTTGAGCGGGGGAGGCTGAAGATGTCGGCGATCTGCTGCACGGTGCGGCCGCCGCCGTCATAGAGCTGCTGGGCCAGCCGGGCCTGTTCGGCGTTGAGCTTGGGCCGCCGGCCGCCCTTGCGTCCACGGGCCCGGGCGGCAGCGAGACCGTCGCGGGTGTTGGCGACGATGAGCTCGCGTTGCAGCTCGGCAAGGACCGACAGCATGCCGAACATGGCTCGGCCCCGCTTCGACCGGCTCTCGCGCTCCGTGCTCCACCTGGGGTCTCGCGAGGATCGGAACGAAAATTAGCGGTAGCGGGGGTGGCCGACGTCCAGCGACGGAGGGCTTGCGGACTATTGCTGGCCGCCGTTGCTGTAGATGAGTTGACCATTGATCCAGCCGCCGGCCTTCGAGCAGAGAAACGAGACCAGGTTTGCGCAGTCGGCTGGTAGGCCTACCCGGCCAAGAGGGGTGGTTGCGGCCACCTGCGACTGGAGCTCTGGTGTCATCCAGCCGGTGTCGGTGGCGCCCGGGTTGACGACGTTGGCGGTGATCCCGAGGTGGGCCAGCTCGCTGGCGGAAGCGAGGATGATGCGGTCGAGTGCGCCCTTGCTGGCTCCGTATGGAAGGTTGCCTGCGGTGTGGTCGCTGGTCAGGCCCACGATCCGCCCTCGGCCGGCGACAGCAGCGCCGCGCTGCGCGAGTTCCCGGATCAACAGCCACGTGGCCCGGGCGTTGACGGCGAAGTGACGGTCGAAGGCTTCGATGGTGGTGTCGACGATGTTGGAGTCGACCGATTCGCAATGAGCGAGGATCAACGCGCTCACGGGTCCCAGCCGCTGCTCTATGAAGTCGAAGATCTCGCCGGGCGAATCTGTGCTCAACAGGTCAGCTTCGATGGACACCGAACGGGCGCCGGCGTCGTGGAGGTCCCGGTGTAGCTCCACGACTTCAGTGGGGTCGCTGCCCCACGGCATGCGGGCGTCGTAGCTGCTCCACTGCGTCGTGGCCAGGTCCCAGCCGTCACTCGCTAATCGCCGGGCGACAGCTGCGCCGATGCCGATTCGACGGCTGGCTCCGGTCACCAGTGCGATGGGACGATCGACGGGGATGAGAGGCGACCTTTCAGCCATGTCCTCGGCCAAGGTCGAGCAGGTCGGTTGCTTCGGCGACGGCCTCGGATTCGGGTTTGATGTAGCGCATGGCGCTGCGGGGGTTGCGGTGCCGGGTCTTGGCCATGATTGTCTGGAGCTCCACGTTCTTCTCACCGAGGTGGGTGGCGGCGGAGTGGCGGAGTTGGTGCAGGTCCCAGCCGGTGTAGTGGCCGAGGAGGATGCGGGCGCGGTCGTAGCCGAGGCGTGCTTTCCCGGTGTCGGGGCACAGGTCTTGGGCAGCGGGCCGCCGGGCGGGGCCGGGCTGGCGGTGGGAGACGAACACCGGCCCGCTGGTTCGTCCCCGGATCAGGCGGGGTAGCAGATGCGCGGTGCCCGAGCTCCAAAACACCCACTCGGTCTTCCCGCCCTTGGAGACGATCTTGGCCCGACGGCCAGACAGGTCGAGATCCTCGACGTCGAGCGCCAGGACCTCGCTGGCTCGGGCGGCGGTCTCATACAGCATCCGCCACAGGGTCTTCTCTCGCAGGGGGACGTCTCGCCGGGAGAGCTGGCGTTCGATGGTGGCTCTGGGAAGCGCCCTGGTCTCGTCGGCGTGCTCGACCCGGCGCTCAACGCCTGGGGGCAGGACGGGAGCTGGGTAGCGGTTCTTGGCGCACCAGGAGAGCCAGGAGGACAGGGCGGCCCGGTTGCGGTTCCAGGTGGCCGGACCGGCCTGGCCCCATGCCGTGTCGAGCACACCGCCGAGCTCGTCGCCGGTGACTTCAACGAGCGCCCGTTGGCCGTCGAGGTCGGTGAGCACCCGGTCGAGCACCGTGGTGTAGGCCCGGCGGGTGTTTGGGTTGGCGCAGCGCGTCGAGGACAAGAAGGCGTCCACGGCCACTTGCAGGTTGGGTCCGGTTGGTTCCTTCGCTCTGGCCTTGGCCATCCCAGCCTCCATGTATCGGATAACGCGCTCGAGTGGAGCACCGGGCTCACACCAGGAGCGGTCGGCTTCGTTGGTGTTCGTCGGCGGTCATCCTACTGATGTACGTGATAATAGTCCATTATCCGACGCTTCTTCAGCCGTCCTGGTCGGCGGCGCTCGGATCCCGTAGAGGCCGCAGCGTCGCCGGTGGCGGGGTGAACGAGTAGTGCCCGTGGAAGTTGACGTGGTCGTGGCCGAGCGGTGAGAGCCGGGCCACGTCCTCGTCGCGCACCGGGTGGCCGTTGGCCCGAAGCTGGCGGA
>JALYVP010000023.1 GCA_030853185.1 Actinomycetota bacterium
CGCTCCCCCATCTCGTCGATGGGCACATCAAGCCGGCCCAGAAGGCGAAGGGACGCGTTGTGGGCCGTCTGCCCGTGGCGGACCAGGATCAGCACGATCGACCACCGTACCCGCGGCGGCAGAGAGGGGATCGGCCGGTGCCGGCCCGTCGGCCCAGACAACGGGTACCACGGCGGCGGACGTCACGCCCCGGCGGCGCCGGACGAGGGTCAGGTAGCCGAGGGCGGCGGCGGCCAGGCAGGCGACACCGCCGGTGCCCAGGCCGTAACGGGCTCCGAGAGCCCCGCCGATGACCCCGATCAGGGGACCGCCGATGGGGGTCGAGCCCTGGAAGGCGACGGACCACAGGGACATGACCCGGCCGCGCATGGACGGATCCGCCTCCAGCTGGAGCGTCGAGTTGCCGAGGGAGAGGAACGTGACCGACGCCGCCCCCACGAACAGCAGGGCGATGACCTCGGTGGCGGGATTGGGGGCGAGGGCGGCCAGGAGGATGACGACGCCGAACGCCAGCGAGGTGTTGACCAGGCGCCGAGGGCCCCGCCCGACCCGCGCGGCGGCGATGAGGCCGCCGACGATCGCCCCCGCCCCCTGGGCCGAGTTCAGGAGGCCGTAGAGGGCGGAGCCGCCGCCAAAGGTGTGCTTGGCCATGAGCGGCAGGGTGACCTGGAACTCGTAGGCCAGCATGCCGACCAGGCCCATCATGATCAGCGTGTCGCGCAGCAACGGTTCGTGAGCCACGTACCGGAAGCCCTCCAGGAGCTGACCTTTCATCTTGGCGGCGCGCGGCGTGGGGGTGAGCTGCTCCTGGTTGATCAGGCCCAGGCCGGCGAGGACGAAACCGAACGAGACCCCGTTGATGAGAAAGCACCAGCCGCTTCCCACCACGGCGATGAGCAGCCCGGCCATGCCCGGGCCGACAGCGCGGGCCACATTGACCATCACCGAGTTGAGGGTGACGGCGTTGGGCAGTTCGTCACGCCCGACCATCTCGACGATGAAGGTCTGCCGGGTCGGGTTGTCGACCATGTTGATGAGCCCGAGGGTCACGGCCAGGATGTACAGCTCCCAGATGTGGAGGTGACCGCTCAGCTCGAGACCGCCCAGCAGCAGGGCCTGGACCCCGGCCAGGCCCTGGGTGAGAAACAGGATGCGGTACTTGCCGAAGCGGTCGGCGATGGTGCCGCCGATGGGCCCGAGGACGAGGATGGGCAGGGTCTGCAGGGCGATGACCAATCCGAGCTGGAACCCGGAGTCGGTGAGGCTGAGCACCAACCACGACTGAGCCGTCATCTGCATCCAGGTGCCAACCATGGACAGGCTCTGCCCGGCGAAGTACACCCGGTAGTTGCGGATCCGCAAGGAGGAGAACGTCCTCGCCCTCACCGCTCGCAGACCGGTCATAGGCCCACGCTTGTCATCGCTGCACCGTTCGTGGCTCCTCCCGGAGACCGGCCCCTTCTTCGTTAGTTACTCTAACGAAGGTTATCAGATCGCCTCAGCTCGCGGTCATCCGACGACGAGGATGCGGCCGCAGTCCTCACAGGTGACCACGGAGTCCGCCGGCAGGTGCCGGAGACGGTCGACCTCGCCCGACGGCAGGGTCAAAAAGCAGCCCTGGCACTGGGAGCCGACCAGGCGGGCCACCCCCACCCCACCGAGGCGGGAACGGAGCCGCTCGTAGGTGGCCAGCAGGTCGGCCGGGACATCGGGGACCAGGGTCGCGCGCTGATCGTCGAGGGCGGCGATCTCGGCGTCGATCCCCGCCTCGGCGCCGGCGATCGTGACCGCCAGCTCGTCTCGGCGAGCCTCGGCCGCGACCCGCTCGGCGGCGAGGGCGCCGACGCGGCGGTCGTGGGGCTCCCGCTCATCGAGCACCACCAGGACGCGGTCCTCCAGGTCGGACTGGCGACCCTGCAGGCTCTTGACGTCCGCCGCCATGGCCTGCAGCTCCCGGGAGGCGGCGACCTGGCCGCCGTAGAGGCGTCTGTTGACCTCGACGATGCGGGCCTCGGTGGCGGCCAGGTCCGCCTCCAGGACCTCCTCGCGAGCGACGATCTCCGCCAGGACGGCCCCGACGTCGGCCCCGTCCCGGTCGAGGACGGCGATGCGCCGATCGAGATCCGTTGCCTCCTGCTTGTCCGGCAGGGCCTCCCGGCGGTGGCGGTGACGATCGATGTCAGTGTCGACGCCCTGGACGGCGAGGAGGGCCTCGAGGGCGGGGCTGGTCACGGGTGGCCCCGGGTGCGAGTCCTCGTGTTGGCGCTGTTGTTGTAGTTGGAGTAGCTGCCGGCGCTGTGGTCGTCCTTTTGCAGCTGGGGGGAGTTGATGAACGTGCTGGGCCCACCGGCGTCGGGCGAGGTGAAGGTCTGGAGCGGTTGGTTGGCCACGTCGGCGCCCATGATGTCCTGCCACGTGGAGGCCGGGAAGGTGCCACCGAAGACGGAGGACAGCCCGCCGACGTTGGTCATCGGGGTCTCCCCGTTGGCGGCGCCCATCCACACCGTGGTCTCCAGACCAGGCGTATACCCGTTGAACCAGGCATCGTCGGAGTTCTCCGTGGTGCCGGTCTTGCCGGCGGCCGGTCGGCCCAGGCCCTTGCCTGCGGCGGTGCCGGACAGGAGGACGCCGGTGAAGGCCTGGGTGGCCTGCCGGGCCACCTGGGAGGAGACGACCCGGTGCCCGGGATCGACACCGGTGTAGATCGTGGCCCCGGTGCGGTCGGCGACGTGATCGATGAAGCTCGGCCGATGGTAGATGCCATCCGCGGACAGGGTGGCGTAGGCGGCGGCCATCTCCAGAGGATGCACAGCCGTGGCGCCGATGACGATCGACGGGAAGGGCGGGATGTTCTCGGTGACCCCCAGCCGGTGGGCCATGTCCACCACCGCCGACAGGCCCGTCTCGTGAGCCAGGCGGATGAATGCGCAGTTGGTCGATTGAGCGGTGGCCACCAGCAGGGTCTGGACCCCACCACCGGGCCCCTCGTCGTTGTGGGCCGGGGCGTTGACCAGGTCGTGGTCGGTGGGGAAGTCGATGGCGCACGGCGAGCTGCCGTTGATCGAGTCGTTGAGGCCGTAACCCTTCTCCAGGGCGGCGAGGAGGGTGAAGATCTTGAACCCCGAGCCGGGCTGGCGGGTCCCCTGGGTGATGATGTCGTACTGCGAGCTGGTGGCCCCGCCGACGAGGGCCCGCACCTTGCCGGTGCCCGAGTCGATCGTGACCTCCGCCTGCTCGAAGCCCCGGTCGTTGGTCGGCGTGTCGGCAGCCGACTTCTGCTCAGCGGTGCTCTGCATGGTGGCGTCGAGGTTGGTGTAGATCTTGAGCCCGCCCTCGAACAGGGCGTTGTAGCGGTCGGTGTAGTTGCCCCCCAGCGGGCTGTTCGACCCCAGCAGCTCACTCTCGACCTCCCGGACGTAGTCATTGTTGGTGGCGTCCGGGCTGGGCGCGCCGGGGACGGTCACCGCTGTGGGCAGCGGGGTGGCGTTGGCCGTGTCGGCATCAGCCTGGGTGATGGTCTTGTAGTGGACCATCCGGGTCAGCACCGCGGCCCGGCGGGTTCGGGCCGCGCCCGGGTCCAGGACGGGGTCGTACCCGTTGGGGTTCTGGATGAGCCCGGCCAGGAGGGCGGCCTCGGGGACGGTGAGATTGCTCACGTCGGCGTTGAAGTACGTGTTGGCCGCTGCCTGCACGCCGTAGGCTCCGTTGCCCAGATAGATGGTGTTCAGGTAGGCCTCGAGGATCTGGTCCTTGGTGTAGTGCTTCTCGACCCGGTCGGCCAGGACCGCCTCCTTGACCTTGCGGGACACCTTGCGCTGCGACGTCAGGTAGGTCTGCTTGACCAGCTGCTGGGTGATGGTCGAGCCACCCTGCAGGCCCCCGCCGGCGCTCGTGTCCGACGCCAGGGCCCGCACCGTGGAGGGGATGTCGAAACCGCCGTGGATGTAGAAGCGGGCATCCTCGGTGTCCAACACCGCATTGACCAGGTTCTTGGAGACCTGGGCGAAGGTCACCGGGAGGCGACGGGCCGAGGCGTGGAACACGGCCAGGACCGTGCTGCCGTCGGCGGCGTACACCGTTGACGGCTCGAGGGGTGCCGGCGCCAGGGGGGGCAGCGGAGCCGCCTGCGCCGAGGTGGCGTGGCTGACGATGCCGACGCCCGTCGCTACCAGTCCGCTCAGTCCGGCGGCCACGATGGCGGATGCGGCGATGAGGGTGACGAAGATCCGACTGATCCGGCGCACGGAGGTCTCAGCGTAGCCCCGGACCTCGACGCGAACGGGGCAGGCGGCGGACGGCACGGCGCCGTAGTGAGGTTCCCCGTCCCGTTGATTGACGCGATGCGCTTCCGCGAAATCGATGCTCGCTGGCATGATGAGCGCGATGAGCTACCGAGAGCGCCCGATCGCGGCGCCCGGCGTGGTGCTTTGGGAGAAGGTCGTCGAACCGGGGTCAGAGCGCGCACGAATCCTCCCCGACGGCTGTTTAGATCTGTTGTGGGACGGCCGCCGGCTGTTCGTGGCGGGGCCCGACTCGACCGCCAGGTGGCATGACAGTCCCGCCGGCACCCGGTACGTAGCGTTGCGTTTTTCGGCTGGGGCGGGACCAGCCGTCCTGGGGATACCAGCGGACGAGCTGCGAGATCAGACCCTAGGCCTGGAGGAACTGTGGCCGTCCGCCGAGATGCGCTCGCTGGCCGAGCGAGTGGCGACAGACCCAGCCGACACGCTGGAAGGGTTCGCTGTCGAGCGCTCCGCTTCCTGGCCGGTCGACGGCTTTGGACCTCGGGTGCTGGCTATGGCGAAAGCCGGCGTGCCGGTGGCGGCGATGGCCGACCGGCTGGAGATGAGCACCAGACAGCTGCACCGGCGCTGCCTACCCACCTTCGGCTACGGACCACGGCGGCTGGCACGGGTGGTGCGGATGGGCCGAGCCCTCGACATGGCGCGGACCTGCGCCTCACTGGCCCAGGTGGCGGCCGGTTGTGGCTATTTCGACCAGGCTCACCTGTGCCGTGAGATATCTGTGCTGGCCAGAACAACGCCGACCGGCCTGCTGGGCGAGTTGACGGTCGGTAACGGGGCGAACAGGTCAACGGGGGTGCCGTCGGGGTCGAAGACGACGGCGTAACGCATCCCCCAGAAGGCGTCCCAGGGCGGCAGGTGACCCTCGTAGCCAGCGTCGGTCAGGTCTTCCCACGCCCTGTCGACCTCGGCGGGGCTGTCACAGGCGAAAGCGAGGGCGACCCGGTGGCCACCTCCTGTGGGCGGAGACCAGCCGGGATCGAAGGAACGGATGGTGTCCTCGGTGTCGAAGGCCAGGAGCATCCCGCCCATGTCGACATGCACGTGCGCCTCTCCGTCCGCCTCGGAAGGAACGTCGACGCCCATACGGCGGTAGAAGGCGAGGGTGGCAGCCATGTCGGAGACAACGAGCTCGATGATCGCGGGACGCAGGTTCATGGGGGTGACGCTACGCATCGGCGCCGAGGAGGTCTTGGATGTTTCGGACACACTCTCTCCGAGCCGTTGGGCGACACTACGGTGGGCACAGCGGGCCCGGCTCTGGGGTCCGACCAGAGAGGAGCCTCCATGACGGTCACCGCCCCGGCGAGCACCGATGAGCAACTCGTCGACGAGCGCCTGGACCGCCTGCTGGCGGACCATGACCCCAAGACCACACCGGTCACCGAGTTCCTGGGGGCCCAGTTCGACGCCGGCCTGGCGTGGGTGCACTTCCCGGAGGGCTACGGGGGCCTGGCCCTGTCCCGGCGCCTTGCTCCCCACATCAACGCCCGCCTCAGGGCCGCGGGGGCACCGAACAAGGTGGCCACCAACGCCATCGGCTACGGCATGGCCGCGCCGACCATCCTGGCGCATGGGTCCGAGGACCAGAAGCGCCGCTACCTGCGGCCGCTGTTCACCTGCGAGGACATCTGGTGCCAGCTGTTCTCCGAGCCGGGCGCCGGCTCCGACGTGGCCAGCCTGGCCACCCGGGCCGTCCGCGACGGCGAGGAGTGGATCGTCAACGGCCAGAAGGTGTGGACGACGCTGGCCCACACGGCCCGCTACGGCATGCTCCTGGCCCGTTCCGACACCGAGGCCGAGAAGCACAAGGGCCTCACCTACTTCGTGGTCGACATGCACGCCCCCGGCGTCGAGGTCCGCCCGCTGCGCCAGATGACCGGCGACGCCGAGTTCAACGAGGTGTACTACACCGACGTCCGCATCCCCGACTGCGAACGGTTGGGCGACGTCGGCCAGGGCTGGGGAGGGGCCATCACCACCCTCATGAACGAGCGGGTGTCGATCGGCGGCAGTGTCGCCCCTCGAGGCTCGGGCTACATCGGCCTGGCCGTCCAGCTGTGGCACCAGCACCCCGAGGCCGGCCCGGTCCGCCGGGACCGGCTGATGCGGCTGTGGATCGAGGCCGAGGCGCTGCGCCTGACGAGCATCCGGGCGGCTCAGAGCTCCCGGGCCGGCACTCCCGGCCCGGAGGGATCGACGTCAAAGCTGCACTTCGCTGAGCTCAACAAGCGGATCCTGGAGCTCTGCGTCGACCTGCTCGGCGCCGAGGGCATGCTCTATGAGTCCTACCAGATGCACCGCCCGGTCGATGCCGGCGGGTTGGGAGGCGGACCCCAGAAGCTGTTCCTTCGCTCGCGAGCCAACTCCATCGAGGGCGGCACCTCGGAGATCATGCGCAACATCCTGGGCGAACGAGTCCTCGGCCTGCCCGGCGAACCGCGCTCCGACAAGGGCGTGGCGTGGTCCGCCGTGCCCCGCAACTAGCTTCGTCGCCGGCCGCGTCTCGCCGCCCGCGCCTGCTTGCCGGGGGCGGCCAGGGCCCAGCGCTCCACCATCAATCCGCCGCCGGGGACGAACCCGGCCAGGAGCACGAGCAACAACATCAGTGGACCCCACCCGACCTTGGCCCGGAAGACGAAGATGCTGATCAGGTAGGTGGTGAAGATCGCCCCGTGGACGTTGCCGAGCACGAACAGGGCGGTACCGGCGCCTCCGGTGATCGAGTGCAGGACGGCGACGAAGAGCAGAGCCAGGAACGCCGTGGCCTCGGCCACCGCCATCCGGCGCAGGAACCAGATGGAACGGATGTGGGTACGGCCGGCTTCCCGTCGGCGGCGGCTGGCGCGCTGCCACGGTCGTTCCTCGCTCGGGGGGGCGGCGGTGCTCATCGCCCCTCCAACCTACTGTCGGGCCGGTCGCTCGTTGCCCCGGGGATCCCGGTGTGGTCGAGTCCGATGGGACCGGCGGCGGGACCCATCGCCATCGAGGTGGACTCTGCGAAAGCGTTCGGCGGCTGGCGGCAATGGCTCCTCAGCCGCGGGGTCGTCTCCCGGTCTCGACCCGTGGTGGTGGCCGTCAGCCGCTGTTGCGCAGGCCGGTGGCGAGCCCGTTGAGGGTGAGCTTGATGCCCTGCTCGACGACCCGGTCCCGCTCCCCCGCCCGCCACCGGCGCAGCAAGGCCACCTGCAGGTGGTTGAGCGGGTCGAGGTAGGGGATGCGGTTGGTCAGGGCCCGGGCCAGCTCGGTGCCCTCTTCCAGAGGGCCGGCCCGGCCGGTCAGGGCCCGGACGGCCTGCAGCGAACGCTCGTGCTCGGCGACGACCCGAGGCCACACCGCATCTCGCAGGGCGGCGTCGGGCACCAGGTGGTTGTAGCGCGAGGCGATGTCGAGATCGGTCTTGGCCAGCACCATGGCCATGTTGTCGATCACCGAGCGCAGGAACCCCCACCGGCGATGCAGGTCGACAAGCTGCTCGAGCCGGCCGTCGTCGCCTCCGAGCCAGGTTTCGAACGCGGTCCCCGCCCCATACCAGCCGGGCAGCATCAGCCGGCACTGGCTCCAGGAGAACACCCAGGGGATGGCCCGGAGGTCCTCGACCCGGGTGGACGACGTGCGCGACGCTGGTCGGCTGCCGATGTTGAGCTCGCCGATCTCGCGCACCGGGGTGGCGGTCCGGA
The DNA here is from genome assembly GCA_030853185.1 of Actinomycetota bacterium. Classification (GTDB taxonomy): domain Bacteria; phylum Actinomycetota; class Acidimicrobiia; order Acidimicrobiales; family Palsa-688; genus JALZAH01. The sequence goes on from JALYVP010000023.1 coordinate 7,985, forward strand.
ACCACTCGACGAAACCGTCGACGCCGTAGACCAGGTCGCGATAGGACTTCTCGGCCACGCGCGACAGCTCCTCCATGACGGCCAGGTCCTCGGACCCGACGTCGTCGCCGTCGGCCACACTGGCTTCGAGGGTGGCCCCAACCAGGGCCTCCAGGCCTCGCCGGGCGTGATCGACGTCAGAGTAGGTGGCGGCGATGACCTCGCCCTGCTCGGTGACCCGAAGCTGGCCGGCCACACTACCGGCCGGCTGGGACACGATGGCCTCGTAGGCGGGGCCGCCGCCCCGGCCCACGGCGCCGCCCCGACCGTGGAACAGCCGGAGCTTCACCCCTCGGGAGCGGGCCGCGGCGACCAGATCGGTCTCGGCGCGGTACAGGGCCCAGTTCGACGTCAGGTACCCGCCGTCCTTGTTGGAGTCGGAGTAGCCGACCATCACCTCCTGCCAGCCGCCGGCATGGGCGACCACCGATCGCCACACCTTCAGGGCCATCAGGGCACGCAACGTGGCACCGGCGCCGACCAGGTCCTCGATCGTCTCGAACAGGGGCACGACCATGACGTCAGACACCACCCCGGCGTCGTTGGCCCGGCACAGACCGACCTCCCGCAGGAGCACTCCAACCTCGAGCAGGTCGCTGACCGCGGTGCACTTGGAGATGACGTAGTTGGGGACCACGGCCGGGCCGAAGGCGGCGATGGCGTCGGCCGCCCGGCGCAGGATGGCCAGCTCCGATGCGGTCTGGTCGCTGTAGGCGATCCACGGCGCAATGAGGGGACGGGGCCGCTCCAGCTCGGCCGCCAGCAGCGTCACCCGCTCATCCTCATCGAGGGACCGGTAGTCGTTGCACTCCCCGGCCCGGGCCAACAGCTCGGCCACGACCTCCTCGTGGACGTCGGCGTTCTGGCGCAGGTCGACCGAGCACAGGTGGAACCCGAAGGCCTCCACCGCCCGCCGGACCGGGGCCACCCGGGCGTCGGCGAGGGCCCCTGCCCCGTGGGCCCCGAGGGACGCCTCGACGGCCCGGAGATCGACGATCAGCTCCTCGGGTCGATGGTAGGGAGGACGGTCGGCGCGCGGTTCGGCGCCGGGGACGGTGCCGACGACGACCCGAGCGGTCGCGGCCAACCGGGCGTACATGCCGTTGACCGCCCGCCGGTAGGGCTCCTGGGTCCGCAACGGGGAGTCGTCGCCGGACTCCTCGGCGAGGGTGTCGACCGAGTCGCTCACCCCGACCAGGTCGGCAGACATGGACACGTCGATGGCCAAGCGCCTCAGGGCGCCCAGATGGCGGGTCAGCACCGCGGTGGCCTGGCGGTTCACCGCATAGTCGAGCACGTCGGCGGTCACATTCGGGTTACCGTCCCGGTCCCCCCCGATCCACGAGCCCATCCGGATCATCGGGCGGTCGGCGCTGGTGGCCACGCCGAAGGCCCGCAACTCACGATCCAGGTCGGCGTGTAGCCGGGGAACCTCCTCGAACAGGGACAGGTCGTAGTAACGCAGGGCGGTGTTGATCTCGTCGCGCACGCGCGGCCGCGACGGTCGGAGGATGTCGGTCTGCCACAGGCTGAGGATCTCGACGGCGAGGGCGGCCTCCCAGGCCCGACGTTCGTGCTCGTCGAAATCAGCCCGGTCCCGCTCCTCGAGGAGGGTGGCGATCCGCCGGCTGCGGTCGAGCGACGTCCGCCGACGCACCTCGGTGGGGTGGGCGGTGAGGACCGGCCCGACCATCAGGTGGTCGACGATGTCACCCAGCTGCTCGGTGGTCGTCGGACCGGCCAGGATCCCCTCGACGGTGTGGTGCAACGTACGGGGCCCGCCCCGATGGCCACCGACCCGCCAGGTGCGGTAGCGCCGGTTCTCGGCGACGTCCTCGGCGATGTTGGCCAGCAGGGAGATGGTGCTGAACGCCCGGACCACAGGCAGGGTCATCTCGTCCTCGAGCCCGTCGAGGAGGGGGACGAGACGCGCCTCGGCCCGACCTCGCCGCTCACCGGTGGCCGCCTGCCGGATGGCCTCCACCACCTGGTAGACGTCCTCGCCGTCCTGGTCGGCGATGACGTCCCCGAGGATGCGCCCGAGCAGGCGGATGTCGTCGCCGGCCATCATCAGCCATCACCGCCGGGCGGCTCGACAGCCGGCGCCAGACGCCACACCCCGAGCAGGGTGCGGTCGTCGTGGCACCCTTGCCGGGAGAAGTCCACCAGACCGATGAGGGCCACCACGCCAGGGGGTTCGCCGAGGGTGCCGGCCAGGGCGGGGGCAACCGTCTCGGGACCGTCCCGCAACGGGTCGGCCACCCCGTCGGTGACGAGCACCAGGGCGTCGCCGGCCGACAGCTGGGCCACCGCTGTCTCCATCCGGGGGGACGGCGACGGCAACGCCGAGGTGGTGGTCGACACCACGTCCTCGTCGCCGGCACCGCCCGTCGGCGCGAAGAGCTCCGACCACGCCCCTCCGACCAACACGAAGGCGCTGCTGTCCCCTACCCGGGCCCCGGTGACGGTGCCGTCGGGGGCGACCACGGCCACGACCAGGGTCGTCGCCCCTTCCCCGCCGGTGAGGGCCTGGTTGGCTCCGGCCACCGCCGCCACCAGAGCGGTGTCGGCGTCGAGGACGGCACGGGCGCCGTCGCTGATGGCCCGGCCGGCGGCGGCGACGGCCACATCGGCGGCCCGGGCGGCAGCGGCCGCAGAGCCGGTGACATTGCTCACCCCGTCCGCCACCGCCACCGTCAGCGCCGGGGCGCCGGCTCGCCACGCGAAGGCGTCGTCATTCCCCAAACCGGCCAGCCGGTGACGAACACCGGTCACGCTGGCTCCTCGCAGCGCCCAGCCCTCGACCTCCCCCGCCTCGGCCCGGATCCCCGCTCCCGAAGACGACACGTCCGAGCGGAGCCTCCACGGCTCCTCCGACGCCACCGACGGCCGGCCGAACGATACCGTGGGCACGCGGACTCAGTCGAGCTGATCGACGGGGATGGGCGTCATGGACCCCACCTCGGGCGGCACCAGCTCGGCTTCTCCCCGCGCCACGCTGGCCGACGAGCTCACGATCGACGACACCAGCCCGGCCATCAGCTCGGGGACCACCCGGGCCGGCTCGGCTCCCTCCGAGGCGATGAACGCTCGGTTGGGCTTGGCCTCGCTCACCACCTTGAGCACCTCGGGGTCGGCGTCGCCGAAGCCGAACGCCAAGATGTTGGGATGGCGCTTCCAGGTGGGGGCGACCAGCCGCTGGTGAGCGGACATCCAGCGCTCCTCGTCGTCGGTGGGCCGGCCATCCGACACGAACAGCACGGCCGGGCGGTACCAACGGTCGCCGGCCGCCCGGCTGGCGTGATAATCGGCCTCGATGCTGGCCCGGAGGTGCTCGAACGCCGACGCGTACGATGTCCGGCCCTGGGCGGTCACGGCCGGCACCTCCTCCACCATGCTGAGATCGCTGAGCGGGAGCACGGTGCGGGCCACGTCACTGAAGGTGATGACCCCGAAGCGGATCACCTCGGCGATCGCCGGGTCCTCACCGATGGCGTGGCGCAGGGCGGGCATCTGGGCGTTGACTCCGTCGATGGGATCCCCGCTCATCGATGCGGAGACATCCAGGCAGAGGTAGAAGGGGAAGACCGCGTAGCGCTCCTCGACCCCGACTGTGTCCGACGGCATCACGAGTGCAACGTAGCGGAGGCCCTAAAGGTAAGCCAACGGAGCCCGACGCCTCGGGGCCACTCAGATGCCGAGGAACGGGCTGACGATCATGGCCACGAGGAACAGGGCCAGGCACGCGGCGGCGAAATCGGTCACCACGCAGAACGCCACCCGGCGCAGCCCGCGGCGCCGTTGCCCCGGGGATCGCAGGGTTCGGGCGGTCCGCCGGTGGGTCAGCAGCCACCACCGCCACGCCACCCGCAGGTTCTTCTTGATCTGGGCGGTGACCGGCGGGGACGGGACGGCGCTGACCCCGACCGGCGGCGCTCCCCCGCCCGAGGCGCCGGTCACCGAGGTCGCCATGGGAGCGACCGCACGGCGGTCCGGGAGCCACGAGGCGGCGACGGACGGCGCCGGACGCCAATGCTCGGGCCGGACCTCGGCGGTGACGGGGCGCACGACGACGTCACGTTCGCCCCCCAGAGCCGGGACGGGGGGGTGCGGGAACCCCGCCACCGTCCCGGGCCCGCCTCCGGGCTCGAGGGCGGTCCTCGGGCGGTCACCCTGGGCGGCGCACACAGCGTCGATGAGGCCCGCTGCTCCCACATCCCGAAGCGTGACCTCGAGGACCCGCACCCATTCCGAGGCGTCCGGGCGACTCCCGGGGTCCCGCACCCCCAGGGCCCGGCTGCACACATCCCACACCTCGGCCTCACGACCGAGGCGCTGGGCCCGCCGCCCCCAGGGAGGGATCTCGAAGTCGATGACCATCTCCTCGCCCCGCTTCTGGCGGGCCTGGATGGGATAGTGGGCGGCGCCCACCAACCGGAGGAAGATCAGGCCAAGGGAGTACCGGTCGGACAGGGGGCCGGGGTCCGAGCCGCCGAGGGAGGCGGCCGGGTCGTCCCAGTTGGGGGTGGCAACCGGCAGCCGACGGGAGGCGTCGAGGGTGGTGCCGTCGGGTCCGAACAGGCGACTGCTGTCGCAGTCGAGGAGGTACACCTCGGGGGCGACCCGAAGGGACCAGAGGACGTTCTTGGTGGACAGGTCGCCATGGGCCAGCGTGATGGAGCCGGCCGAGAACGCCTCGAGAAGCCGGGCCAGAGCGTAAACCAGGGCTATCCGCGGCGGCGACGCGGCGGCGGGCAGGCTCAGGCCGTAGGCCGCGGAGCGCTGCCGGGGGTCGGCCGTCAGGTAGCTGAGGGTGGCAAGGTGGCCGACGCCGTCACGGTGACAGACCGAGAACCGCTCCGGTGCCCGGGGCAGGACCAGACCGCTGACCCTCCCGTCGTCGACAACAGCAGCGGTGGGCCACGCCGTCGAGGCCGTGACCCGGGCGGCCATGGCCGGATCGGCCCCGGCCAGCCGCTGGCGCCACGCCAACAGGGGGGCCACCGCCTCGAGGGGCACCGGTCGCCGGTACGCCTTGTAGACCACCTCGGGGTCGCCGACGACCTCGTGCACCCTCCCCTCGCCGCCCTCCGCCAGCAGCGCACCGACCGCCACCCGGCGGCGGTCGAGTGTCGTCACGACGTGGCGACGCCCAGAAGGCTGCCCACCCCGAAGGTGATGCCGGCGGCGATGGCCGCCGCCGCCAGCTGGCGGACGGCGGTACGGATCTTCCCATGGGCGGTGAGGGCGCCGATGGCCCCACCCAGCACCAGGGCGGCCACCGCCCCGATGATCACAGAGATGACCACGGCCTCGAGACCGCCGAAGAACAGCCACGGGATCAGGGGAAGGAACGCCCCGACACCAAACGACGCGAACGACGCCACACTGGCCTGCCAGGCCGAGCCGCCGGCGTCAGGATCGATCCCGAGCTCCAGGCGGGCATGCGTGTCGAGGGCCAGCTTGTCGTTGCGCGACAGGATCTCGGCCACTGTCTCGGCGTCGACGGCAGGAACCCCCCGGCTGCGGTACATGGCCGCCAGCTCCCGGCGCTCCTCCTCCGGCTCGGTGGCCAGCTCCTCCCGCTCGACGTCGATCTCGCGCTGCACCAGCTCGTCCTGCGCCCGCACCGACACCAGCTCGCCGGCGGCCATGGAGAAGGCGCCGGCCAGCAGGCCGGCCACGCCGGCCAAGCGGACGGGGGCGGCGGCGGTGCTGGCCCCGGCCACACCGAGGATGAGGGACACGTTCGTGATCAACCCGTCACCGGCGCCGAGCACCGCCGCCCGGGACGCGCTGCCCTGGACGTTGCGGTGCCGGGACGGGTTGGGGCCGCCATCTCCTCGGACCAGGGCGCTCAGGAACTGCATCGGTTTCCTGGCGCCCGCAGGGGTCGTCGTCTGAGCCATGGCCTCAAGCTTCCCTTATCGGCGCCGCTATTGGCTACCTTCTGGCCCATGACCGTGCTCGACCGTTTCAGGCTCGATGACCGAGTCGCCATCGTCACCGGCGCCTCCTCGGGGCTGGGGGTGGCGTTCGCCAGGGCATTGGCCGAGGCAGGTGCCGACGTGGCCCTCGGTGCCCGGCGGACCGACAAGCTCGCGGCGACCGCCCGCCTGGTCGAAGCCGCGGGCCGGCGGGCCATCGTGGTGGCCACCGATGTGGCCAACCGGGACGACTGCTTTCACCTGGTCGAGGCCACCGCCGCCACCTTCGGGCGGGTGGACATCCTGGTCAACAACGCCGGGATCGGCACCGCCGTCCCCGCCAGCAGGGAGACCGAAGACGAGTGGCGCTCCGTCCTCGACATCAACCTGTCGGGTTGCTACTGGATGGCCCAGGCCGCCGGGAAGCAGATGGAGCCCGGCAGCTCCATCATCAACGTGTCGAGCGTGATCGGCCTGGTCCACGCCGGCCTGCCCCAGGCCGCCTACGCCACCTCCAAGGCCGGCCTGACCGGCCTCACCCGGGACCTGGCCGGCCAGTGGACCGGGCGCAAGGGCATCCGGGTCAACGCCCTGGCCCCCGGATTCTTCCCCTCGGAGATGACCGAGCAGTACCCGCCCGGCTACCTCGACGACCAGATCGCCCGGCTGCCGGCCGGGCGGGGCGGCGACCCCGAGGAGCTCGCCGCCGCCCTCATCTTCCTGGCGTCCGACGCCGGCGGCTACGTGACCGGCCAGACGCTGATCGTCGACGGCGGACTGACCATCAGCTGACCGCGGACGGCTCGGCTCGGCGCACCTCGCAGACCTCTATGCGCTCAGCCACACCCTTGAACCGGTGGCGCTTGAGCCGGCCGAACTCCAGGCCGCTCGTCGCCTCGACCACCTCCAAGACGTCAACGCTGATCATGACCTGCCCACCGCGAGCGGCGTCGGCGATCCGGGCGGCCACGTTGACCGTGTGGCCGAACACGTCGCCCCGCTCCGCCAGCAGCGGCCCCCGGTGGAGGCCGGCCCGAACCCGTAGAGGCCCCGGCGGGCTCCCGGCGATGGCCAGGGCGGAGCGCACCGCGTCGACGGAGTCGGCAAAGCGCAGGAGCAAGCCGTCCCCTATGTGCTTGACCGTCGTGCCATTCCTCGACCGGACGATGCGACCGGCCACCTGGTAATACTCGTCGAGCAGGGTCCGCGCCCGGTCGTCGCCTTCCAAGGCCGTGTACTCGGTGAACCCCTCCAGGTCGGTGAAGCACAGGGTGGCCTCGGGCGCATCCCCCTCAACCTGGCCAAAACCGAGGTCGGTGAGGGCCCGGACCGCGCTGAGCCCCAGGCGCGACAGTGGGGCCGGGCTGTGATCGGCCCGCGATTCAACAGCCCGGTGGAGTACGTCGAGCGGGCGGGCCGCTTGAACGGCAGGCCCATCCTCGGGGTCGTCGATCCACGCCTGGCGGACAACCCCGATCTCCGCCAACCGGGCCAGCAACGCCGGGTCCTGGCTTCGGAGACGTTCGGCCAGGCGGTCGGCTCCAACCCGTTGGACCCGCTCGGCCGCCACCGCCGCCCCCGACCGCCACAACTTGCCGACCCGTCGTGAAGCCCCCTCCATGGCGTCCCTGCCGACCTCGGTGGCAGGGGTCGGCGGGACAGCATGCGGTGCCGGCTCGACGCTCGTCGACCGGCGTTCGGGTATCACGTCATCGTCGGGCACGGTCCCATGATCGTCGACCGGAGCAGCGCCTCACCAACGAGGCGGGGCGCAGCCCGGTCACCGCCGTCCTCGAGCGGAGCTACTTCTTGGTCTCCCAGAAGATCTTGTCGATCTCGGCGATCTGGTTGAGCAGGTCGTCGGCGACGCTGACATCGGTGCTCTTCTTGGTGTCACCAGCGGCCTTCGTCGCCTTCCAGAACAGCTCGTGCAACTGGGGATACTTCTCCAGGTGCTCGGGCTTGAAGTAGTCGGTCCACAGTACCCACAGGTGGTGCTTGACCAGGTCGGCCCGCTCCTCCTTGATGGTCACCGCCCGGGTCTTGAAGACGTCGTCATCGGACCCGTTGAACTTCTCGATGCAGCCCTTCACTGACTCCGCCTCGATGCGGGCCTGGGCCGGGTCGTAGACGCCACACGGCAGGTCGCAGTGGGCGTGGGCGATGGCCGGTTCGATGATGCGGTCAAGCAGGCCAAGCATGCGGGAAAGCGTTGTCATAGTGTTTCGCTCCTTGGTAAGCAGATGCCGAAGGACGGGTCTTGCGTAGTGGTCTTCCTACCCATGTGCGCGGATTCCTCATCATGATGGGCTGGCCTGCCTTCCGGGTCTCGGTCGCCGGCACCAGCATGATCCCAACCTTCGAACCGGGCGAGCGCCTCCTTGTGTCCCGGTGGGCCCGGTGGACGGTTGGCAGCATCATTGCCCTACCCGACCCCCGCGAGCCGCGACGGATGCTGGTCAAGCGGATCCGCTCGGTCGGTCCGGACGGGGTCGAGGTCCAGGGCGACAACGAGGGGGCGAGCACCGACAGCCGGGCGTTCGGGCCCGTTCCACCGGCGTGCATCGCCGGCCGGGTCATCTACCGCTACTTTCCCGCCGAGGTCGCCGGTCGGGTGCGGTAGGGCGGGTCGGCTGCGGGGCGGGGGCCGGCTGCGGGCGTTCGCATCACCGATCAAACCGACATGTTCATGTTCGGTTCAAACCCCCCACGGTCACGTCCAGCGGGGTCCCGTCAGGCGGTACGAAGCGGCGGCAAAGGGTCAACGAGACCGCACCCCACCACGCCGACCACCGTCCCCGCCCCGAGCGCCCCGGTGACCACGGCAGCACCGGCGGGCAGGAGAAGGGAGAGGCCGAGCAGGACGATGCCGCCCAAGGGAAGGTTGGCCTTGCGCAGCCGGGTCCGGCCCAACCGCTGGCCCCATCGTCCCGGGTCCGGGTCCCGATGCATCGGCATCGTGACTGCCACACCCGCGACCAGTCCGGTACAGAACGGCAGAGCCAAGGTCTTCGAGGGAGCCACTGGCGTCGTAGTCTGTCATACGAGCTGAATCTACGTGGCTGCTCCGAGGCGGGGCATCCAAAGCTGGCAGCTAGTCCGCCAAACTCCCGGCGGTCACCTGTCCGGCCGTGGTTGGCTAGCGGTGTGCGGATCGGGCCGGTCGACGTCGAGGCGATGAGCGGGGCCGAGGTGACAGCGTGGCACGAGGCGTGGGCGGTGGCGCATCAGGCCGACGGCGAGCCGGGACCGGCGCCTGGCGCGAGGAGTTCCGCGGTCAGCTTCGCCATGACGGCTGGACCGACGAGCGGCCGCTGTGGTGGCTGGCCAGGCACGACGATGCGCCGGTGGGCTGGTTGTCTCTCGCCTACCCGCAAGCCGACAACCGAGGGTTGGCAGCCGAGGCCGCTGCGATCGAGGCTTCGATGAACGACGCCCCGATGGAGACCGACAACGCCGGGTCCAACCGGCACATGATCGCCGTTAACGAGACCATCGGCTTCGAGTCCGCCGACTCGTTGATCGCCTACCAGCTACCACTGAGTTGACCCGCCGGGCGTGTCACCGTTCGCGGAAGACGCGGCGACGCAACGCACTCGTGCCCCCAAGGAGGATGCCGCGGCGGTCGCCGCCTGCCTCCGGTGGGCGTCCTGGCACCCGCCCGGGGATGGCCTCCGGGCACGACGATGCCCACGCCGAGCTGAGGCCGACTCTTACCCGTGAGGCCGGGGGTCGAGGCGTATCAGTCACGCTCGGCACGAGCTGCGAGCCGGTCGAGCGACGCCCGAAGCATGTCGGCGGTGGTCGCCCGCGCACGAGAAATGCGGGTCTCGTCAGTCAACCGGGTCCAGTCGTAGGTGTGGGTAACGAGCGTTCGCGACGAGTCGATAGGCTCGAGCGTCCAGACCCAGAGGTGCCCTGGCGGCTCCTGACCGGGCTCTGCGGGCCTCCAGGCGATTCGTCGCCCCTCGTCGAACTCGACCACGTGATTGTCCCGGACGCTGCCCCCGGTGAGCGTCATGGTGAACACGTCACCGACGCTCTGAACTCGCTGACCGCCGCTCGCCTCGGCCAGGTTATCGTTACCGTCCCACCGGGGCTGTTGAGCCGGATCGGCGATGAGCTCAAAGATCCGCGGGGCTTCAGCGGCGATCTCGCGGGTTGCGCTTACGACGCCTGGAACTTCCTGAGTGGTCATGCCTACATCCAAACACCTACGGGATGGAGCCCTCGTGGTCGCTGGCAAGGGTGCTCAACGTGTCGATGATGCGCTCGCGGGTCGGCGGGTCGGCGATGAGACCGTCGGCCCCGATCATGGTGCCGGTCACCGGAACCTCGGTACAGGCGGACTCGACAATGGTGGCACTGGCATAGCCCAAGACCTTGCGCAGCGAGTCGTGGGCGTTGATTGCTCCCCGAGGTGACGCGTTGATCCACGCCACTGGTTTCCCGGCGATTGAGCCAGGCTGGTCGTCGCCGATCAACCAGTCCAAGAGATTCTTGAACGAGCCAGGCATCGACCCGGCATACTCCGGGACCGAGAACACCAGCGCGTCAGCCGCGTGGATCGAAGCTCGCAGGTCGGCCACCGCCAAAGGCAGGGGTTCGGTATCGTCGTCGGGGTTGAAGTGCGGAAGACCAGCCAGGCCATCGAAGAGGGCTGCGTCGACGCCTTGGGGCGCGCCGGCTTGGGCGGTGCGGAGCACGGCGATGTTCGTCGAGCTGCTTCGCAGGCTCCCCGAGATCAGGAGCATCCGGCAGGTGATGACCATGGCCTCTACAACCTCCGCCACCTCCAGACCCTTCCTTCCGGTGGGCGTCTCCCCCTGCGGTGGGTGGGCGTAGAGGGACTCGAACCCCCGGCACCTGCCTTGTAAGGGCAGTGCTCTAACCAGCTGAGCTATACGCCCCGGCGGCCATGACAGTGACGGCCGGGACGCAAGGCTAGCAAGGGCGGCCTTCGGCTCAAGCGCTCAGGCTGACCTCCTCAGGGCGAGGGTTCTTGGGTGGCCGACCCCGCCTGCGCTTCTGGGCGAGAATGCGGCCGTTGGCGAACAGCTGCCCGCCCCAGACGCCCCACGGCTCCCTCCGCTCGAGGGCGCCGTCCAGGCAATCGGTCCTGTAGCTGCACTCTGCGCAGATCGCCTTGGCCAGGGCGATGTCAGAGATCTGATCGGAGAAGAACAGGCCCGTGGTGGCGCCTGATCCGTCCCGGCAGCGAGCGTCGGACCAGTTCGGTCCGGGGTCGAGCGCCTCAATGAGCTCGGTGATCACATCCGTGGCGAACATCTCGCCGTCCCCTCTCCTGTTTTCGTCGGTTGTCGTCGTGGTGTGTGTGATGTAGACGCAGTGGGTGGGTGAAAATGACTGGCCCGGACAAGACAAAGGCCGCCGGGATATCCCGGCGGCCTCTGAGTCCTGCGATCGGATGTCGGTGTCTCAAGGAGACAGCCACTCCGGTGGGCTCAGAGGTCGCTGGTTGGTCGGCTTCGCCGTCATGTCAAAACCGATTCGGTACGCCGGGGGGGCCCAGGTGCCGACCGTGTGCCCATGGGCAACGACGACGTCGGCGGCGGAGGCAGTGCCCGCCGACGGAAGGGTGATGGGTGCGGTGATGTTCACAACGGCACTCCCTTCCCGTCTGGCGGCCGGTGGCTCCGGCACGGCGAGGCAATTCCCCAGCGCCCCTATGACAACACGGCCAGAGATCGCCGTCAACCGATTTTCCCGCCAATCCGGAACAAATATTACAAAGACTGGCGGGCGGCCAGGACCTGGGCGAGCAACTCGGGGGTGGCCGCAGCCACCGGGGCGCGCCGGGGGCCGAACTCGGTGACCACCAGATCCTGGCCCGATGCTTCTGTCATGGATGCCCCGGCCTCGTTGCACACGAGCAGGGCACCGAGGTAGTCCCAGGGGGCGAGGGAGGTCGGGGCACAGTCCATGAACGCGTCGAGGGACCCCGACGCCACCGCGCACAGATCGAGGGCGGCGGCGCCGAGGGAGCGGTACTGGCCCCAGCCCACGTGGCGCGTCGGGTAGCCGGAGAACGCCACGATCGCCTTGCTCATCTCTTCGCAAGCGGTGGGTCCGATGGGCTCGCCGTCCCTGGTGGCGCCCCCGCCTCGGGTGGCCCGGTACCGGTTGCCGGTCGCCTGGTTGACCACGACGGCGGCAAGAGGCCCGTCGCCGTCGATGGCGCATGCGCTGGTCGCCCACCACGGCAACCCGTGGGATGCGTTGGTCGAACCGTCCACCGGGTCGAGCACGACGGTGATGGACCGTTCCGGGTGGTGGACGCCGGACTCCTCGGAGACGGTGCCGAACCCGGCGCCGTTGAGGACGGCCAGGGCGGCAGCGTCGGCTACCAGGTCATGGCGGTACTGACCTTCCCGAGTGTGGGCCAAACCCCAGTCCTCCAGCCCCTCGAGGGCGGCGGCCACCGCCGTGGCGACCTGATCCAACACGTCCGCCACGTCGGTTGCGTTCATGCCGGCACCGTACCGTGCCCCGAGTACGGTGCCGGGGGTGGCCGTGCGAGCAGCCGTACCCGAGGATCTGGCCGAGATCGAGGCCATGGTCGTCGAGCTGGCCGAGTTCGAGCGGGCCCCCGACGAGGTGGTCTTCGACCATGACGACCTGGCCGAGCACCTCTTCGGCCCCGATCCGGCCGCCGGCGTGCTCATCGCCACCGCCGACGACCGGCCCGAACGGGTGGCGGGCATGGCGGTGTGGTTCCGGACCTTCTCGACGTGGCTGGGCCGGCCGGGCGTGTATCTGGAGGATCTGTTCGTGCGTCCCGACTTTCGCCGACTGGGCCTGGCTCGCCAGCTGCTCGACGCCCTCGCCGAGCGCAGCGGAGGACGGGTCGAGTGGTCCGTTCTGGATTGGAACACCGACGCGATCGCGTTTTACGACCGAATGGGCGCCACACCCGTTGACGGCTGGACCCGATACCGCTGGCTGCCAGGCTCCGACACCTCCGGCCACTAGAGTTCTCGCGTGGCTGTGATTGATGTACCGGGCTACGTGGCTGAGCTGAAGGACCACGCGGTAGACCACGGGTTCCACGTCCACGACGAACGGCACTACGTCGAGACGTACTCCCTGCGCCAGGCCTGGGAGTCGACCTGCACCCCGAGGAGGGGTGCGACGGTCCACTGGAC
>JALYVP010000199.1 GCA_030853185.1 Actinomycetota bacterium
TTGTCGGCCCGGGCAACGGGGGACCGGCCATCGGGGCCCGGGAGACCGTCGTCGGCGTCATCCTGCCGGCGCCCCGCCAGATGAGGAGGGTCGTCCCCGGTCATCCACCAGGGCAACCCCAAGGGACGGACCCACCCGGCGACACCCAGGCCCAGCGCCAGGACGGCGACCACGCCGGCGATGGCCAGCCGGCTGTGCCCATTGCGCGTGCACACCGACGCCTCCCGTCCATAGAGGAAGCTGTCCGTCGGCGCCCGGTGCTCGACGTGGGAGCCGGCGATGGGTGCTCCGCACCCGATCATGCCCAGGGCGCCAAAGGACCGGAACGTGATGCCGACCGCCCCCAGGGCGACCAGCAACGCCAGGGTGGCGACCGCCCGCTGGACCACACTGGCCCGGTTCATCCATTTCGGCTCTCGTTGCATGGCAGCATTCCCCCCGCGATGTGTCCCCCGGCGATCCACGCTAGGGGGTAGAGACCTACAGGTGGGAAAAGACACGCCAGTCCGACGAAGCCGACCCGAACGTTGCCGGAAGAGCCGGGGTCCCGTGATCCGGGCGGGGGCCGCCGAGAGCCGGGCCGTCACCGATGCCCTTCTGGGAGGTCTGGCCGCCGGCCAGTGGCGTCCGGAGGCGTGGGCCCGGTTCATCGTGGCGACACTGGGCCGCTCCGGGCGGACGGCGTTGGATCATCCCCGGGCCGTGGCCGAGTTGACCGCGCTGCACGGCGCCCTCGCCGCGGTGGGCCGGGGCCGGGGATGGCGCTGGGTGACGGTCAGCTGGATCCTGGCCGTCACCCATCTGGGGCTGCTCGGCCCTCGCCGGTCCATCGGGTTGGCGTCGGCGGTGACGATCCTGCGGGCCAACCTCCCGGCCGTCGCCGTCCTCGACCGGCCCGCCCTGGGCGTGGCAGCTCTCTGCTCCGACAAGGTGGACGGGATCCTGGCTCGGCGAGCGGGGCCGACCGCGTTCGGTCACTACGCCGACTCGCTGGCCGACGCCGCCTTCTGGGCGTGGTTCGCCCTCCGGCACGAACCCGACCGCCGGCTGGTGGCCGCCGCGGCCGCGGCCTGGGTGGCGCCCGTGGCCATGGTCACCGCCGGCAGCTTCGCCCAGGGACGCATGATCGACCCTCCCCGGCCGGTGTGGCTGCGCCCGGCGGCAGGCATGCAGGCCCTCATCGCCTTCCGGGCCCTGCAACGAGGGCGGCTGAGATCCCGGCCGGGGAGGCTCAGGCCTTGACCGCCACGACCAGCACGTACCCGGCTACACCGTCGGCCACCGCCGCCTTGGCGGCGCGCACTCGGCGCCGGACGGCCTTGAGGTCGATGTCGGCCAGCGCCGGTGTCCCGGCCATGGCCAGGACGGTGATGCGAGCGTCGATCAGATCGATCATGCGAGCGAGGGCGGCGTCGTGGGGTTCGGTCACCGTGACCGACAGCCCCGCCGCCGTCATCAGCTCTCGGTAGCCGTCGAGCGGGCGGGCGTCGGCCAGGCAGGCGATCCAACCGGCCAGATCGGTTAGCTCCGGGTCGAGTCGGCCGGGATCCATGGTCACGTCGGTGATCCCGACCCGGCCGCCGGGACGGAGGACTCGGGCCATCTCCCCCAGCGCGGTCACCTTGTCGGGAAAGGTGCACAGGGCACACTCGCTGATCACCACGTCCACCGACGCGTCGGCGACCGGTAGGCGCTCCGCGTCCCCCACCCGGAAGCTCACCTGAGGCGTGGCCGCCTCCTGAGCCCGCCGGTTGGCCGCTTCGACGGCGTCGCTGCCCAGATCGACGCCTTCCACCGTGGCGCCGTATTCCTGGGCGAGCAGCAGGGCTGTGCTGCCCGGTCCGCTGGCCACGTCGAGGACCCGCTGGCCGGCCGTGACACCGAGGGCGTCGGCCAGGCGCCGGGTCAGAGCCGGCCCTCCAGGGTGGTAGCTGTCGCCCAGGATGAGGGCCACCAGATCCGACTGGTAGCCGGCGGCGCAGCACGCCTTGACGACGTCGGGGTCGGTGGAGGTCACGTCAGGGCCTGCCCCACGTTGGTGGCGTCCCGACCGACGCCGTTCCCCGGCGAGGCACCGTTCCCCGACGAGGCGCCGTTCCCCGACGACGACCCCTCCGTACCGTTCCCCGACGACGACGGGGGGGCGGAGCGGGCCCCCGAGGCCGTGGTCAGCAGGAGCGAGTCGAGGGCGCTGGCATTGGGAACCAGGGAGGCGACCTCGGTCCCGGTCAGCTCGGCCCGGATCTCCTCGCGGTAGCCGACCGAGTTGTAGGCACAGAACGGGATGAGCCGGCCGTCGTGGGTGAGCTCCTCCACGCAGCACTTCATCAGCTGCTTCACGTTGAGGGTGTAGGGATCCTGGAAGTCCTGGATGACGATCATGAACGCCTTCTGCTTGAAGGATTCCTTGTCCCCGAGGCCCTTGAGCACGTCGGGCAGGTCGATCCCGCAGGTGGCGCACTCGAGCTCCGCCGCCGTCGCGTCGGTGCCCGGCACCGCCGATGCGCTCCACAGCTTCTCCAAGGCATGGCGGATGTCGAAGTCCGGCAGGGCCCGGTTGGTCACATAGTCCAGGTGGTCGCCGATGTCGACCAACCGGGGGATGGGCACCACGTCTTCCCCGTCGACGAGCAGGTAGGTGATGGAACGACAGGTCGGGAAGCAGCACGGCACCGGGAAGAAGTCGGACTTCTGGAACCAGTCCGGGCATTGGTCGACCAGTCCCGCCACCACGTCGGCGTTGGTCAGTCGTTGCATCGGGTCGAACTCCAGATGCCGACCGGCGTGGGTGACAGGCTGGAACGCCACCGCCCGCACCGCCTGATGGTCGATGCCGAAGCGGACGATGTCGCCGACCTCGTCGTCATTGACCCCCTTCTCCACCGCCGCCGCCAGGGTGACGATCAACCCGTTCTCGGCGCAGGCGTCGAGGGCGGCCTGCTTGGCGTTGCGAAGGTCACGACCGCGCATGGCCAGATGGGTGTCGGTGCGCAACCCGTCGAACTGGAGGTAGATCCCCGGTGGCTTGGGGCTCATCTCGCCGAGCGCCTTGGCGAAGCGGCGATCGTGGGCCAGGCGGATGCCGTTGGTGTTCAGCGTGATGTTCTTGACGCCCTTGGCGTACGCCAGGGCGATGGCGTCGAGGATCTGGGGATGGATGGTCGGCTCCCCCCCGGAGAACATGACGACCTCCGGCTCCCCCTCGGCGGTGACGAACGCGTCAAGCGCCACCTCGATCTGGTCCATGGTCAGGGTGAAGTGGTTGGGCTGATGCCCCGAGTCGGCGAAGCACACCGGGCAGTCCAGGTTGCACCCGGAGTTGACCTCGAGGATTCCCAGGCAGGCGTGCTGCTTGTGGTCGGGGCACAGCCCGCAGTCCAGGGGGCAGCCGTCGACCACCTCGGTCTGGGTGGCCAACGGGAAGGTGCCCGGCTTGTTGTAGCGCAGGGCGTCCATGTAGCCCTCGGCGTCGGACGACACCAGCGCCTCGAAGCGGCCGTGCTCCCGGCACCGCTTCGACAGCACCACCCGGCCGTCACGGATGTTGACCTCAGCGTCCACCACCACCTTGCACACCGGGCAGATGCTCTTGGTGTATTCGAGGAAGACCTCGTCGCGGTCGACCCTCTGCGTCGGGATGGGCTCGGGCATGTTCTCCTCCAAGGGGAGTCGGCAACCAGCAGGCAGGTCAGGATCCGGTTCGGAATGTCACGCCGTCCCCCCAACGATCCCAGCCTATAGGGCGTCTCGGAGGACGGTGCCGCGCCCGTCACCAGCCAGAGGCGTCTTGCCAGCAGCGTCCAGCCGGGTCATTATCGACCACTATGGTCGAAAATGAGGACGCGGCTGGCGGCGCGTTCCGGCGGTACATGCTGAGTTGGTCGGGTCCGGGCCTGTTGATCAAGGCTCTCATCGTGCTGGCCCTGATCTACGGGGCCGCCCTGTACTCGCTGAGCCCACCGGCGCCGGGCCGGCCCCTTGGCATCAGCCAGCTGACCGCCACCGCCGCCTGCTCAGCCGTGCCCCTCCCGCCTGCCCCCGCCACCGGAACGTGCGCCACGACGCCCGACAAGGTCGTCTCCGCCCGCTTGCTCGACCAGGACGCCCGGGTGGTGGGCACCATCGCCCCCAAGGCGGGTGGACCACCGACGGGGTTCTGGACCGCCTATCCCCGCAGCGACGCGGCCACCGCCACCCTCTTGACCCAACTGGTCAACAGCGGAGCCAAGGTGAGCGTGGACGCCCAGTCCACCGAGGCCGTCGTGCGCTTCGTGGCCCAGTACCTCCTGCCCCTGGTGATCCTGGCCGTGTTGTTCACCCTGCTGCTGACCGTCGCCGGCAAGGGCAGCTCCGGCGCCGGCGAGCTGTTGAGCTTCGGCCGGGTGGGCAACAAGCGTCACGCCCGTCGATCCGAACGGCGCCCCATCAGCTTTGCGGACGTGGCCGGGGCACGCGAAGCCATCGTGGAGCTGTCGGAGATCCGCGACTACCTGGGCCAGCCTTCGGCGTTCGCCCGGATGGGGGCGCTCCCACCCAAGGGTGTGCTGCTGGTGGGTCCGCCCGGTTGCGGCAAGACCCTCATGGCCCGAGCGGTGGCGGGCGAAGCGGCGGCGGCGTTCTTCTCCATGGCCGGCTCGGAGTTCGTGGAGTCGCTGGTAGGGGTGGGGGCAGCCCGCGTGCGGGACCTGTTCGCCCAGGCCCGGGCGGCCACCCCGGCGATCGTCTTCATCGACGAGCTCGACGCCGTCGGCCGCAAGCGGGGGGCAGGCGTGGGCCAGGGCCACGACGAGCGGGAACAGACCCTCAACGAGATGCTGGTCCAGATGGATGGGTTCTCACCGAGCGAGGGCGTGGTGGTCATGGCCGCCACCAACCGCGCCGACATCTTGGACCCGGCGCTGCTGCGAGCCGGGCGTTTTGACCGCCACATCTCCGTCGAGCTCCCCGACCGGGAGGGCCGCATGGAGATCCTCTGCCTTCACGCCGGCTCCAAACCCCTGGCCGACGCCGGCGCTGATCTGGGCGCCGTCGCCGCCCGCACCCCGGGCTTCACCGGCGCCGACCTGGCCAACGTGGTCAACGAGTCGGCCCTGCTGGCCGTGCGCGAACGGGCGAACCTGATCGACCGCCACCATCTGGACGAGGCGGTCGAGCGGGTGCAAGCCGGTCCCCGCCTGCGGTCCCGGATCATGTCACGTGACGACAAGCGCCGCGTCGCCTACCACGAGGCAGCCCACGCAGTGGTCGCCACCGCCGTGGGCCGGACCGAATCGATCCACAAGGTGTCGATCGTGGCCCGGGGTGCCGGCCTCGGCCACATGAAGGTGTCCGGCGATGACCGGGTCCTGCTCACCCAACGCGACATGAACGCGGAGATCGTCATTGCCATGGCCGGCATCGCCGTCGAGGAGATCGTCTTCGGCGATCCCTCTACCGGCTCCGAGCGTGACCTCGAGCGAGCCACCGCCACCGCCAGGGACATGGTTGGCCGCTTCGGTATGAGCCCACGCCTCGGTCGGGCCCGCGTGCTCCGAAGCCCGGGCGAGGTGTTCCTGGGCCGCGACTACCTGGTCGCCGGTGATGTGTCCCAGCCGACCCTCGAACGCCTCGACATCGAGGTGCGGCGCATCCTGGCCGAGCAGGAGGAGACGGCCAGGCACATCCTCCACGCCAACGGCGACACCATCAACGCCCTGGCCGTGGCCCTGAACCATGACGAGACCATCCAGGGAGCGGAGCTGGACGACTTCCTCGGCGAGGTGCGCCGCTACACCCAGCCGCCGCCGGGGGCACCGTCCGGCGCCGGCACACCGACCCCCGCCCCGCGGCCCGGGTGAGGAGCCCCCGGTGAAGCGTCGCTCCATGAGCTGGGCCCGACGGGTGGGCGTCACCGCCGTCGGCGCCCTGGTGGTTTCGGCCGGGTTCCTGATCGCCGCCGGTCCCTCGGCGACGGCAACGAGCCCAGGGGTGGCGGTCTTCGGGATCTTCCCAGGGTCGGGTCAGGTCACCGGTGGGACGGCGGTGACCATCACCGGCAGCGGCTTCGTCCCCGGAGCCACAACGATCGCCTTCAACCAGGTCCCGGCCACCGGCGTGCAGTGCACGACCACCCAGTGTCAAGCGATCTCACCGCCGGGATCCGGGACCACCGACGTCGTGGCGATCGCGGCCGGGGCCCGCAGCGCCGAATCGGTCACCTTCACCTATGTCCAGGGCCAGCCCCACATCGATGCCCTCGTCCCGGTCTGCGAGCCGGTGGCGGGAGGAGCAGCCGTGGAGATCCACGGCGCCGGCTTCTCGTTGGGCGCCACCAGCGTGACCCTCGGTTCCAAGGCGCTACCGGCCGGGTCCTTCACCGTTTCGTCGGACACCTTCATCATCGTCTACCACCCCCCTGCTGAGGCTGCGGGCACCGTCGACGTTTCCGCTTCCACCGACCAAGGAACATCGAACGCGGCGAGATTAACCTACCCCTGCCCCACCCCAACCCCGGTCGGACCACCCCCGCCCGCCGCTCCCGGCCCCAGCCCCGCTGTCGCCCCCGCCAACCCCGCTCCCCCCGCTCCCCCTACTCCCCCGC
>JALYVP010000200.1 GCA_030853185.1 Actinomycetota bacterium
GGGCTCGGGGCCGTCCTTGCCCCGGCTGATGGCGTCAACCGCCCGGGCGGCGAAGACCAGCCCCTCGAGCAGGGAGTTGGAGGCCAGCCGGTTGGCCCCGTGCACGCCCGTGCAGGCCACCTCCCCGGCCGCCCACAGGCCGGGCAGGCTGGTGGCCCCGTCCAGGTCGGCGACGACCCCGCCGCAGAGGTAGTGGGCGGCAGGGGCGACGGGCAGCCACTGCTCCAGCGGGTCGAACCCGGCGGCGCGAACCGCTGCGACCAGGGTGGCGAAGCGCCGCTGCAGGCCAGGCACGTGACGCCCGTCGAGCCACAGGTGCTCGACCCCGGTCTCGAGCATCCGGGTGGTCATGGCCCGGCTGACGACGTCGCGGGGGAGCAGCTCGTCGACGAAGCGTTCGCCGGCGTGGTCGACGAGCAGGGCCCCCTCGCCGCGGAGGGCCTCGGAGAGGAGTGGCCGGGGCATGACCGGGTGGTGCAGGGCGGTCGGATGGAACTGCACGAACTCGATGTCGGCCACCGCCACCGCGGCACGGAGCGCCATGGCCACCCCGTCGCCGGTGGATGTCGACGGGTTGGTGGTGACCGAGAACATCTGGCCGGCCCCACCGGTGGCCAGCACCGTGTGGGCGGCCCGGACCTCCGAGAATGTCCCGCCGGGGCCGAGGACGTGCACCCCCCGGCACCGCCCCCCCTCAACGATCAGGTCGGTGGCGAAGCACCCCTCCCACAGCACCGCGGCGCTGGCTCGGACGGCGTCGACGAGGACCCGCTCGACCTCGGCGCCGGTGGCCGCCCCCCCGGCGTGGACGACACGGGGGACCGAGTGGCCGCCTTCGCGGGCCAGTTCGAGCACGCCGGCGGTGTCCCGGTCGAACGAGGCGCCGAGCGACACCAGATCACGGACCCTCTGCGGCCCCGACCCGGTGAGGATCTCGACGGCCTCGACGTCGCACAGCCCGGCGCCGGCGGCGAGGGTGTCGGCCACGTGGAGGGCGGCGGAGTCCGCCTGATCGGGGTCCCGGGCGTCGATGGAGATCTCGTCGTCGCTGAGCACGGCCGCCACCCCGCCCTGGGCCCATGCGGTGGCCGACGCCGACAGCTCGGCCTTGGCGACGACCCCGACGCGGACCCCCGGGTCCCCGGCCAGGGCCCGCAGGGCGCCGGTGAGCCCGGCCACCCCGCTGCCCACGAAGACGATGTCGAGAGGCTGACTCGCGGGGAGCTGACTCGCGGGGAGCTGACTCGCGGGGAGCTGACTCGCGGGGAGCTGACTCTCGGGGGGCAGGGTCACGAGGGGGCCGGAAGGGTGACGGCGATGTTGTCGATCAGGCGGGCCCGGCCCAGTCCGGCCGCCACCAGCAGTCGGACCTCGCCGCTCAGGCGGGGCGGGACGGCGAGGTCGACCGGGTCGACGACAGAGGCGTAGTCCAACGTCAACGCGGGCGTGGCCGCCACCGCCCCGGTCATGGCCGCCACCACCGCGTCGGGGTCGGTCGCACCGTCGTCCTCGATGGCCCGGCGCCCGGCCAGCAGCGCCCGGTACAGGTGGGAGGCCACCTGCCGCTCGCCGGCGGTGAGATAGGCGTTGCGGCTGGAGAGGGCCAGCCCGTCGGGGTGGCGCACGATCGGGCAGCCGACCACCTCCACGGGCAGGGCCAGATCGCGGGTCATGCGCCGGAGGACGGCCAGCTGCTGGAAGTCCTTCTCCCCAAAGTACGCCCAGCAGGCCCCGGCGATGCCGAACAGCCGGGCCACGATGGTCGCCACCCCGTCGAAGTGCCCGGGGCGGGAGCGCCCCTCGAGCGGTTCGGACACACCCTCCACCCGCACCACGGTGACCGGCGGCTCGGGCCACATCTGGGCCTCCGAGGGGGCGAAGACGATGTCGGCGCCGACGCCGGCGGCCAGGTTGCGGTCGGTGTCGAGATCTCGTGGGTAGGAGGCCAGATCGTCGGTGGGGGCGAACTGCAAGGGGTTGACGTAGACGCTGACGACAACCGTGTCGCAGTTCGCCACCGCCCGGCGGATGAGCGACAGGTGACCGCCGTGGAGGGCCCCCATGGTCGGCACCAGACCGACCCGGTGGCCATCGGAGCGGCGCCCGTCGAGAGCCGCGCGCAGCTCGGCCGGCTCGGCGATCACGGGGACGGTCACCACCCGGTTGTGGTCCCCTCAGCGTCGGGCCGGGCGGCCACGGGGGCCAACGTACCGGCCGGCCGTACCCCCCCATGACGTACCCCCCGGCCAGGCGTGCCCCCGAAGGCGGCGAGGCGCTCGCCGACCAGCTTCGGGGCCAGGTCGGCGAGGGGGATCACGACGAAGCCTCGTTGCCACATCCGGGGATGGGGCACGGTCAACTCCTCGTCGTCGACGCTCAGGTCCCCCACGAGGAGGACGTCGACGTCGAGGGTGCGCGGCCCCCACCGCTGGTGGCGTTCCCGCCGGGCCGCCGCCTCCGCCCGCCGGGCCGCCCCCAGGAGCTGGTGGGGGCCGAGCGCGGTGCGCAGCTCGACCACGGCGTTGAGATAGGGCCCCTGGTCAGCGGGGCCACCGACCGGATCCGTCTCGTACACCGGGGAGACGGCCACCACGTCGGGCAGGCCGGCCACCGCCACCTCCAGGTAGGCGCGCCGGTCGCCGAGGTTGGACCCGATGCCCATGAAGGCCCGCCGCTCGGTGGGACGGGCGGCGCCGGGCGGGGCGTCATTCCCCACGTCGGTCATCAGTGCGATCGGTCGGCGCGGCGCCGGACGATCGTCACCGCCGAGCTGGCCAGGTCGAGCGCCACCGGCGGCCGCAGCTTGCGAACCGTCACCGTCACCTCCTCGGCGAGAGGTCCGGCCACCGCCAGCACGGCATCGACGACGCGCTCGGCCAGGTGCTCGAGCAGGGTGGCGTGAGGGCCGTCCACCGCCGCCGCCACCGCGCCCGCCACCACCCCGTAGTCGATGGTGTCGGCCAGGTCGTCGCTGCGCCCGGCGCCGGCCAGGTCGGCCCCGATGTCGACATCCACCTCGAAAGGTTGGCCCCGTTGGTGCTCCTCGGGCAGCGCCCCGTGGGTACCGATGACCCGCAGGCCCCGCAGCTCGATGCGGTCGGCGGCCACCGGCTCAGCTGCCGAGCGGCTCACTGGCATGGCCGGCCAGCGTGGGCGCCAGGGCCACCAGTTCCCGCCCGGCAGGACCCATCTGGCGGTGCATGATCTGCTCGACGACGGTAATGGTTCTGGGTCCGGAGGTGACCATCCCCGCCCACCGCACGTAGCCGGCGAGGACACCCATCAGCCGGTCGTTGAGCTCCTCCTGGTGCACCAGGATGCGCTCGCCGTCGCCCAGCCACCGCTGGAGATGCCCGTAGACCTCTGGCAGCACCACCATCGGGTCGTCGTGGGGCCCGAAGGGGATGTGGGACCAGGTGACCCCCAGCTCCTCGTAGGCGTGGAGGTTGTGCGACGACGGCAACAGGGACAGGATCCGGTTGAACCCCTCGCCCCTCAACCACAGGATCTCCTCGTGGCGGCGCACCTTGCGGTGGTTGCGGGCGTACCCGCCGGGTCGCTCACTGACCGCCAGGTGACCCTTGATGATCCAGGCGAACAGCCGGGGCGGGATGCCCTTGGCCCACTTCCCCTTCACCGTCGTTCACCACCGGCGCCGGCCGGGCGGGACGTGCCGGCCAGGCGGGCGGCGGCGGCCACCGCGCCCACGTCGTGGACCCGCACCATCGCCGCCCCCTGGGTGATGGCCCACACCGCGGTGGCCACCGACGCCTCGACCCGCTCGGCGGCCGGGGCCGGCGCCTGGCCCGGCCCGACGCTGAGAGGCCCGAGGAACGACTTGCGACTGGTTCCCACGGCCACGTCCCACCCGGTCGACACCAGCTCGTCGAGGTGGCGGAGGAGGGACAGGTTGTGGGCGGCCGTCTTGGCGAACCCGATCCCCGGGTCGATCCACACCCGCTCGACGCCGGCCGCCGTCGCCTGCTCGGCGCAGGCCACCAGATGGTCCCGGACCTGGGCGACGACGTCGTCGTAGTGGGCGTGGGCGTTCATGGTCGTCGGGTCGGCCCTGGCGTGCATGGCCACCCACCCGGCGCCGCCGGCCGCCGCCACCTCGAACAGCGACGACGACACGTCATTGAGGATGGTCGCGCCAGCGGCGATGGCGGCGGTCGCCACCGCGGCCTTGCGGGTGTCGATGGAGACGGTGACCTGGCCGGCCAGGGCCTCGACGACGGGCAGGACCCGGCGGAGCTCTTCGGCCTCGGGCACCGGCTGGGCTCCCGGGCGGGTCGACTCGCCCCCCACGTCGATGATGTCGGCCCCTTGGACGATCAGCTCCTCACCGTGGGTGATGGCGCGGCCGTGATCGAACCAACATCCTCCATCGGAGAACGAGTCCGGCGTCACATTGACGATGCCCATCACGACGGTCACCGCAGCAGGGTACCGGTCCCAGTCAAGCCGGGAGTCAACCCCGGTGACCGTGGATGAAGCTCAATGCCTCGGCCCGGGACGCCGGATTGTCCCGGAACTGGCCGCGGACGGCGGAGGTCACCGTCCGGCTCCCCGGTTTCCTCACCCCCCGCATCGACATGCACAGATGCTCGGCTTCGACGACCACCAGGACACCGCGCGGCGCCAGCACCCCCTCGATGGCGTCGGCGACCTGGGAGGTCAGGCGTTCCTGGACCTGGGGCCGGCGGGCGTAACCCTCCACCAGGCGGGCCAGCTTGGACAGGCCGGTGACCTTGCCGTCCTCGTTGGGGATGTAGGCGACATGGGCCTGGCCCAGCCAGGGCACCAGGTGGTGCTCGCACACGCTGTAGAGGGGGATGTCGTTGACCATCACCATCTCGTCGTGGTCGGCCTCGAACGTGACCCGCAGATGCTGACCTGGGTCCTCCCGGAGGCCCGAGAACAGTTCCTCGCACATCCGGGCCACCCGCTCGGGGGTGTCGATCAGCCCGTTGCGGTCGGGATCCTCGCCGATGCCGATGAGGATCTCCCGAACGGCGGCGACGACCCGGGGGCGGTCCACCTCCCGGTCACCTCCCTGGGCGGCCGGGGTGCCATGGCTGCCGTTGGTCGAGGTCATGATCCCGGGTTTTCCGCCCCCCGCCGACGGCGGGCGGGCGTGGCCGGTGCCTGGGGAGCGGCGGGCTTGGGGGCGACCGGCCTGGGGGCTGCAGCCCGGCGGCTCTGCGCATCGCCGCGAGCCTGGCGGGCCAGCGCCCCGACGGGACGGGTCCCGTCCGCGTCATCATGGCCGCCGGCCGGCGCCCGCCACGGCTCCAGGCCACCGATGATGGCCATCAGCTCGGGGGTGTCGAGGGTCTCGTGGTCGATCAGGGCCCGGGCCAGGGCTTCGAGGGTCGTGGCGTGGGCCTGCAGGATCGTGAGGGCCCGGCCGTGGGCCTCGTCGATGAGGTGTCGAACCTCGGCATCGATGGCGGCCGCGATCTGGTCGGAGTAGTGGGTCTTGGCGCCCATCTCCCGCCCGAGGAACACCTCGCCCCCCGGCTCCGACAGCTGCTGCGGTCCGAGGGTGTCGCTCATCCCGTACTCGGTGACCATGGCCCGGGCCAGGCGGGTGGCCTTCTCGATGTCGTTCTCGGCGCCGGTGGTCGGCTCGTCGAAGACCAGTTCCTCGGCGCTGCGGCCTCCCATGCACATGGCCATGGCGTCGCGCAGCTCGCTGCGGGAGTGATTGAACTTGTCATCGGCCGGGAGGGTGAAGGTCAGGCCCAGCGACCGGCTGCGGGCCACGATCGAGACCTTGTGGATGGGATCGGCGTGGGGCAGGACGTGGCCGACGATGACGTGGCCGGCCTCGTGGTAGGCGGTGATGGCCTTGTCGTGGTCGGACAGGACCAGGGTCCTTCGCTCGGGGCCGGCCAGAACCCGGTCGATGGCTTCCTCGCACTCGCGCATGCCGAGCCGCTTGAGGTTGCGCCGGGCGGTGAGCAGTGCCGCCTCGTTGAGCAGGTTGGAAAGGTCGGCACCGGTGAAACCAGGGGTGCGCTTGGCCAGCACATCGAGGCTGACCGACGAGCTCAACGGCTTGCCCTGGGCGTGCACGTCGAGGATCTTGCGCCGACCCAACTTGTCGGGGCGGTCCACGGTGATCTGGCGGTCGAACCGGCCCGGGCGGAGCAGGGCCGGGTCGAGGATGTCAGGCCGGTTGGTGGCGGCGATGAGGATCACACCCTGGCGGACGTCGAAGCCGTCCATCTCGACCAGCAGCTGGTTGAGGGTCTGCTCCCGCTCGTCGTGGCCGCCGCCCATCCCCGCCCCACGGTGGCGGCCGACGGCATCGATCTCGTCCATGAAGACGATGGCAGGGGCGGAGGACTTGGCCTGCTCGAAGAGGTCACGGACCCGCCTGGCGCCGACACCGACGAACATCTCCACGAAGTCGGACCCTGAGATGGAGAAGAACGGCACCCCGGCCTCCCCGGCCACGGCCCGGGCCAGCAGCGTCTTGCCGGTGCCGGGCGGGCCGACCAGGAGCACCCCTTTGGGGATGCGCGCCCCCAGCGCCTCGAAGCGGCTGGGCGACTCCAGGAA
>JALYVP010000201.1 GCA_030853185.1 Actinomycetota bacterium
CGTTCGGTGATCTCGTGGAGGAGGGCCATGAACTCTCTGTCGGCCTTGACGCGCTCGATCTCGGCGCCGAGGGCGTCGACGACCACGGTGTTGATGCTCACGCCTCGCCCACGGGCCACGGCCTCGACCTCCTCGGCCAGCTCCTCCGGCAGACGCACGGTGGTGACCTTCTTCGTCATGACGTCATGATATCGCGCGACTACGAGCCTTCGTGGTCCCGGAGCCAAGCGAGCCGGGCCCGGTATCTCACGAGGGCAGCCTCGATCCAGACGCAGTCCGCGTCTTGATCCGCGTCGGTCCTGTCGTCGACGACGACCGCGGTCGGCCGGTCCGCTCCCACGTCCGTGAGGCTACCCACGTCGCCCGCTCCGTGACTCTCTCCGCTCCGCCCTGCCATCCCTCGGACCGCCCGGAACCGTTACTGGCGGCCAGGGCGCCAAAGGTGACGGCCGATGGTCGCTGAGAGGAGGCATTCGGGGACTCGCACCGGCCGGAACGGGTCAGGTTGACCCAACGCTGCCGGCCCAGATCGGCAGCCGGTAAAGACCCACTTCTACCGGACTCACGAGGCGGAGGGCTTCCACATCGACTTCGTCTTCGTCCCCGCGAGCTGGGTGTCGGGGCTGCGGTCGGTGGAGATCGGCTCCCACCGGGACTGGATAGCGACCGGTCTCAGCGACCATGTCCCGATCATCGTCGACGTCGATTTGTAGGCCATCACCGGCGAGACCGCCGAGGGTGAGGGCTGTCAAGGCCGGCCGAAGGCCGCCCGGGGGGGAAGCCTTGACAGGCGGGGCCTCGCACGCCAGCGCATCATGGAGTTGGTCGGCCCGGAGGGGGCGACCTGAGCGCAGAATTGCGTCTTGACAGGGCCACTCCGGAAACGCAGAAGTGCGGGTATGGCTTCCGATGCTCCCGACTTTCGCCTTCAGCGCTCGACCAGCCCCGAGGGGCAGGGCCACGCCCGGGCTCGGTGGGATGCCTTCTACGACCTGGTCGATGAGGACGTCATGGCTGACGCCTACGGCGGCAATCACCCCGTGCGTCTCGACGACGTCGATCCCGACGTGGCCAGCGACATCGCCAGCAACGTCCGGGAGGAGACGGAGCTCATCGGCTTCTGGGTCGCCTGGCATCGAGCTGGCGGGTTCGTCAACCTCGAATACGCCGGCTGGCACAAGGCCACGATCTTCCGCAAGCTCCGCCGGTTCCGCGCTTACTTCGGGATGCACCCCGACGAGTACCGCTTCGACTGGATCGCCCTGGACCTCGAGGCCGTCTGGGAGGACGCCCTCCGCCGGCGGCTCGAGCCCGAACCCGATCCGGTCCCGTGACCGGGCGGACCAGTGGCGGGCACGGGTCCGACCAGAACATCGCCGCGTCAGAGGAGGCTGGGCCGGTCCGGCTGCTGCTGGCGCCCGAGGAGGCGGCAGAGACCCTCGGCGTCGGTCGCACCACGCTGTTCCGGCTGTTGAGCGAAGGCCGCTTGGCCAGCGTCCGCATCGGCGGCTGCCGCCGGATCACTCCCGACGCTCTGCACGACTTCGTCGTCGGCCTGGATGGCGCCCATCGCCAACAGCCGGCCAAGGTGGCCGACGACCAGCAGAGCAGGCAGAGGCGGCCTGGACGAGATGGGCACGCGGGGTTGGGTCTGCACCTGGCGCTCGGTTTCGAGGATGTCACCGGCGCATGAGATAACGGGAGACGCAGAGCGGGAGGTTGGGGATGGCGAGCATCATCAAGCGGAGGATCGACTCGGGCGTGCGTTACGACGTGCGGTGGCGGGTCCCGGACGGCACCGTCCGCACCAAGACCTTTCGCCGCCGGACCGACGCCGACGCCTACCGTCGGAAGGTCGAGGCCGACGAGCTGATCGGGGCGACCACGCTGACGCAACTGGCCGACGAATGGCTGCAGGCGGTGCCGACCAAGCGGGCAACATCCGCAGAGCGAGACCGGTCCATCCTCGATTGCCACGTCCTCCCGGTACTCGGCATCCGCCCGGTCCGCAGCATCACCCGCCGGGACGTCCAGGGCGTCGTCGACTCACTGGCGGCCAGCCATGCTCCGTCCACGGTGGCTCGCATGTTCTCCTGCCTGCGGGCGCTGCTCTCCTATGCCGAGCGCTCGGAGATGATCGCCCGCAACCCGTGCCGGGGTACCCGACTGCCGAGGGTGCCGCTCACCACCAGGCCGATCCTCGATGCCGACCAACTCGATGCGGTAGCCGAGGCCCTGGGGCCAACTGAAGCGCCGTTGATGTGGCTGGGCGTGGTTCTCGGCCTGCGGTGGGGCGAGGTCGCTGGCTTGCGGGTCGGTCGGATCGACTTTCTCCGTCACACCATCACCGTCGCCGAACAGTTGGGGCGGGACGGCCGCACCGGGCCGCCCAAGTCCGATGCCGGTCAGAGGACCCTGGCTGCGCCGGCGTGGCTCATCGAGGACCTGGCCGCCCACATCGCCGATCGAACCGCGAGAACGCAGGGTGACCTTGTCTTCGTAACCCGTGCCGGAGCGCCCCTCAACTACACGTCATGGCGCCGGGCCGTCTGGGTCCCGGCCGTCGACCGAGCCGGCCTCCCCGGTCTGCGGTTCCACGATCTCCGATCGAACGCCGCCACCGCCCTGGTGGCGGCCGGCGTGGACCTCAAGACGGCCCAGACCAGGCTCGGTCACTTCACCCCCACCTTGACCCTCGCCGTGTACGCCCGGGCCACCGCCGACGCCGATCGGGCGGCTGCCGACGCCGTAGGCGAACGCTTCCGGCCGCGCGATGCCCGCGCGATGCGGGTCACTCCTGACCGTGTTCAGGAGGCCCACCACCCGCCTGACCTGGACGTTTCCCAGTACCCCCAACGGGATTCGAACCCGTGCTGCCGCCTTGAAAGGGCGGTGTCCTAGGCCGCTAGACGATGGGGGCCGGCCGGCCAAATCCTATCGGGGCGCCGAAAACCTGTGCGGTGGAGCCGATGGTGACCACCACCGGGACCGTAGCGCCCACCGAGGGCGAGAAGGGCGGAGGGACGATCTTCCCAGAATGATGGAGCCGGACGGGCGGGGCCGGCATCGCCGAGCGAAGGCGCCAGCGACTCAGTCCCCGCCCAGAGCCTCGATCACGTCACCTTGGACAATGGTGAGGAACTCGTAGACCTGGCCCTCGATGCTCGACCGGTCGATCTCGGAGTCGTCGCTCAGGTCCAGCCGGGTGCCGAGGGTGAGGCGCAGCTGGTTGAGCGCCCGCATCCAGGCCTGGAGCTGGTCCTCGCTCAGCTCCTTGGCCTCGGCGCTCTCGGCCAGGGTGGCCAGGGCCCCCCGGTGCTGGTGGACCAGCTCGTCGTTCATGAGCCGGCGGTACTCGTCGGCGTGGCCGGCGTTGTCGACGCCCTGGTAGGCCGGCGGAAACGAACGATGCAGGCCCGGGTTGTCGGGGTTCTCGAGCAGCTCCGTGAGCTGATCGGCCAGCGTGGCGAGCAGGGTGCGTTCCTGATCGCCGAGGTTGATGGCGTAGCGACCTTCGGCGATGCGGCGGATGGGCGGCCGGCCGAAGAGCACCTAGCTGTCCTGTTCCAGGGTCGCCCACAGGCCGTGCTCATGGAGGCGGAACACGTCGAGCTCGGCCTTCTCCCGGGGCCCGTCGGAGACGACCGCCTTGCCGGTGAGATGGACGTCAAGCATCAGCTTGCGGGCCTTGGCCTTGCTGTAGCCGAACAGCTTCTGGAACACGAAGGTCACATAGGACTGCAGGTTGATGGGGTCGTCCCAGACGATGACCTTCCACGGTCGGTCCGGCTCGACGCGCGAACGGATCTCCGGTTCGTCGATCTCGACCGGCGCCGCCGCCGGCACGGCGCTGGACACGATCGCCATCCTCAGCTGCCGATGGGGGCGGCGACGACCGTCGACGGGTCGAGCGGGGCGGAGTCGGGGACAGGGACCGGGGCGCGGGTGGTCAGGCCCAGGTAGAAGCCGAGGGTGGCAACGACGATGGCGACGGAGCCGGCGACGTGGAGCTCGACCAAGCCGGAAGGAACGCCCGTGGCGTACTGCACGTAGCCCATGATGCCCTGGAGGATGAGCACAGCCAAGAGGATCTCTCCTCGGCGGAGCACGGCTCGGGGGGCCCCGCTGCGGGCCAGCCACCACAGCAGGACGACGGTGAGGCCGACGAAGGCCTCGGCGGAGGCACCGTGGATCTGGGCGACGTCGTGCAGGTTGAGGGTGAAGCGGCGGGCATCGGGGGCGCCGCCGTGGGGCCCGGTGGATGTGACGACGGTGCCGAGGACGACGACCACGGTCACGGCGACGAGGAGGAGCTGGGCCAACCGGCGCTGTCCGGCGGAGACCAGGGGGCGGGGGATGCCCGCCGGTCGGGCTCGACGAGGAGTTTGGGGAATGTCCTCGTCGGCCATGCCGGCCCGATGATGGAGGATGAGGGCGTCGGCGAGGAAGACCATGGCCAGGACGAAGTGGGCGCTCACCAGCTGGGGGGCCAGCTTGTCCAGCACCGTGATCCCCCCGAGGACGATCTCGGCCAGCACCCCGATGACCAGCCCGACGGACAGCCAGGTCAGATCCGAGCGGCGCCGGACCCGGAGCAGGGCGCCGCCCACGGCGACGACAGCGACGATGCCGATGCCGGCGTTGATCAACCGGTTGGCGAACTCGATCCACGGGTTGATGGCGGCCGGGGCGACAATGCTCGTCGAGGTGCACTTCGGCCACGTCGGGCAGGCCAGGCCGGAGCCGGTCAGGCGGACGGCGGCCCCGGAGACGATGATGAGGATCATCACCCAGAGGGCCACGAGGGTGATCCTGCGGAACCGTCGCGGTGACAGCTGGCGGAGACGAACCACCCGGTAGGCGTGGTGGGCGGAGGCCCGCAGCAGGGTCGGCGACATCGATGCTCAGACTAGGGCCGCAGGGTGGTTCGTCCCCAGCCGGGGCGGCATTGTCGCTCACCGAAGGGCTGCCGTAGTCTGACGACCGATGTCCCCCCGAGTCGTATGTCAGCCTGGGGTCCGGTGAGCGCCGCGGCCGTGGCGCCCGCTGGCCTGCCCGCAGGATCGGGCCCGCGTTCGCTCGGGTCCCGCCTGGGCGCCTTCGTGGCCCTGACCAAGCCGCGGATCATCGAGCTGCTGCTGGTCACCACGTTGCCGACGATGTTCGTCGCCGCGCAGGGTCTCCCTCCGATCTCGCTCATGGTGGCGACCCTGGTGGGCGGGACGCTGGCGGCCGGGGGGGCCAACGCCATCAACATGTTCGTCGACCGCGACATCGACGCCGTCATGCACCGCACCGCCCGGAGACCGCTGGTCACCGGAGCCGTGTCGCCGGCGGCGGCCCTCATCTTCGCCGTCAGCCTCGAGGTCATCGCCTTCGCCGAGCTGTGGACCGCCGTCAACCTGCTCTCGGCCGTCCTGGCGGTCAGCGCCACCCTGTTCTACGTGTTCGTCTACACCCTCTGGTTGAAGCGCTCGTCACGCCAGAACATCGTGATCGGGGGGGCGGCGGGGGCCGTGCCGGTCCTGGTCGGGTGGGCGGCCGTCACCGGCACCGTCGGGCTGGCCCCGCTCCTGCTCTTTGCCCTGATCTTCGTTTGGACCCCGCCGCACTTCTGGGCCCTGGCTATCAAGTACCGCGAGGACTACGCCTCGGTCGACGTGCCGATGATGCCCGTCGTGGCCACCTTCGAGCGCACCGCCCGGGTGATCCTCGCCTACTCGGTGCTGGTCGTCGTCGTCTCTGCCGCCTTCGGGTGGTCAGCCCAGATGGGCCCGCTGTACTGGGCGGCGGCCCTGGTCTGTGGAGGCACGTTCGTGGCCTTCGCCACCCGCCTGTACCTGGTCAGGACCGAGCGCCGGGCCATGGTCCTGTTCCACTGGTCCATCAGCTACGTGACCCTGTTGTTTGCGGCCATGGCGGTCGACGAGCTCATCCGCCACTGAGCGCATCCGCCACGGAGCGTCCTCATTCCCACTTGAACGTCAGGCCGGCGGCGAGGGGGGCGGCAACGGCCCAGATGGCAAGCACCGCCCACGCCCGGCCGGGCACCGCCGCCCCCGCGGCCAGCGAGCCGTGCAGGGCATCGGACAGGGCGCCCGAGGGGAGGGCCCGGGCCACGGCGCGCAGTGGACCGGGGAGCCGGTCGAGGGGGATGACCATGCCGCCCAGGAGCAGCAGCACCAGGTAGAGGCCATTGGCGCCGGCGAGGGTCATCTCGGCGCGCAGGGTCCCGGCCATGAGCAGGCCGATGCCGGCGAAGGCCACGGTCCCGACGACCATTGCCCCGACAGCCAGGCCGGCATCGCCGGCCGGGTTCCAGCCCAAGGCCAGGGCCACGGCCACCAACACCACCGTCTGGAGCCCCTCCACGGCGAGTACGGCGACGGTCTTGGCACCGAGCAGAGCCGGCCGGCCGAGGGGCGTGGAGGCCAGCCGCTTCAAGACCCCGTACTGGCGTTCGAAGCCGGTGGCGATCCCCAGGCTGACCATCGCCGTCGACATGACCGCCAGGGCCAGGATGCCAGGGGCGAGGAACGTCACCGGGTCGGTCACCCC
>JALYVP010000202.1 GCA_030853185.1 Actinomycetota bacterium
GCCGCGCTCCGCCCGGTGGCCGGCGCCGCCCTGTCGTTCTCCCTCCGTACCTCGCTCGGGCCCTTCAACCTGGACGTCGCCCACCGGGCGGGCGCGGCCCGCCTGGCTCTGCTCGGGCCCTCCGGGGCGGGAAAATCCCTCACCCTCTCGCTCCTCGCCGGCGTCCGGGACCCGACCTCGGGCTGGGCCCGGTTAGGTGACGAGGTGCTGACCGAGCAGCCCAGCGAGGAGCGCCAGGTCGGCTACGTCCCCCAGAGCGGTGCCCTGTTGCCCACCCTCACTGTGTGGGGCCAGGCGACCTTCGGGGTGCGCACCGACGCGGCGGTGGCCGCCTGGTGGTTGGATCGCCTCGGTCTGGCCGGTCTCGACGATCGCTACCCCGGTTCGCTCTCGGGGGGCCAGGCGCAACGGGTGGCCCTGGCCCGGGCCCTGGCGTCTGATCCCCGCCTGCTGCTCCTCGACGAGCCCCTCTCCGCCCTTGACACCCCGACCCGGCGGGCGTTGCGGGCCGAGCTCCGATCCGTGCAGCTCGACACCGGGATCCCCAGCGTGGTCGTCACCCACGATCCCGAGGAGGCGGCCGTCCTGGCCGACGAGATCATCGTCATCGTCGATGGCACCGTGCTGGCCGCCGGCTCCACCCGGGCGTTGTTCGCCCACCCCCCGTCCCTCGTCGTCGCCGCGCTGCTGGGCATCGACAATGTCCTCCCCGGCGCCGTTCTGCCGCGCTCCGTGGTCCCGCCCCGGCTCCTCCCGTCGGGCGACGCCGATGTCCGGCCGCCGGGCGGCGACGCGCGAGACGAGCTCCTGTGGTCGGTGCCCGCCGAAGGGGTCGTCGTCGGCCCCGCCGGGAGGTTTGCCGCCACCGTCGCCGACACCTGCGATCTGGGTCGCCTGGTGGAAGCCGTCCTGGTCCTCGAGACCGGCCAGCGGCTGGTCAGCCGGCACTCGTCGGCGGCCGGCGTGTCCCCTGGCCAGGCCTGCCGGGTCGAGCTCGACGGGGTGGAGGTGTGGTGGGCCGCGCCCCGCGGGCCCGACGGGCTCAGCCCGACGCTGGAAGCTCGACGGTGACGTTGGTGGCCTTGACCGAGGCCACCGCCAGCACCCCGGGGGCGAGGGCCAGCTCGTCTGCTGCCTCCCGGCTCATCAGCGACACCACCCGGAACGGCCCGGCGGCCAACTCCACCTGGGCCATCACCTTGTCCTTGGTGACCTTGGTGACGATGCCGGTCAGCCGGTTGCGGGCCGAGTGACCGGCCATGGCGCCCACGTCGGGGTCGTCGGCCAACGACGACGCCAGGGCGGCGAGATCCTCTCCGGCGACCGTGCGGCGCCCCGCCCCGTCGCGCACCACCGGCAGGCGGCCGCTGTCGGCCCACCGCCGGACCGTGTCGGGGCTGACCCCGAGCAGGTGGGCGGCCTGACTGATGCGATAGGAGGGCACGAGCCCTGAATCGTAGGGGGCGCGGCGCACGGTGCTGCAAAATGGGACGTCTGTGTCCCCTCCTGCAGCACGGTTCTCAGGCCCGGGTCCCGGTGGGGCCGACGGGCCCGGCCGGGCCTACGCTTGGGCGATGACTGACGTTGCCGACACCGACTCGCTCGTGGCCGTGGCCGCCTGGCTGGCCCAGGGCCACCCGGCCATCGTCGCCCGGGTCACGGCCATCTCCGGGTTCTCCACCTGGCCGGGCGAGGAGCTGATCGCGGTGGACAGCGATGGGGGTCGCCACGGCGCCATCCTGGGCCGTCCCGGCTCCGACACCATCACCCGGCGCAGCGCCGAGCTGGTGGCCGACGGGGCCGGAACCGGCCTCGACACCGTCACCGTGGAGATCCACGGGGCCGAGGTCATCGAGGCCGGCATGTCGTGCGGGGGCAGCGCCGAGGTCCTCCTCCAGCCGGCGGCGTCCATACCCGTCGGCCTGTGGTCCGCCCTGAGCCGCCGGGCGCCGGCCGCCCTCGTCACCAGGATCGAAGGCCCGACCGCAGGACCGGCGTCGATGGTGGTCACCGCCGACGGCCGCTGGTCGGGCGACCTGACCGTCGGCGAACCCGACGTCCTGGCCGCCGAGGCTGCCGCTCTTCTGACCGGAGGCCAGAGCACCACCCGGCGGGTGGAGGACGGCGCCGGCGTCGTCCTCATCGAGAGCTGGGTGCCCGCCCCGCGGCTGGTCGTGGTCGGGGACGGGGACCTGGTCGCCGCCATCGTCGCCCAGGCCGCCCTCCTTAACTGGGAGACGCGGGCGGCGCCGGATCTGGGGGCGGTGAGCGACGCCCTGGCCTGGGCCGGTTCGGCGGCGGCGGTCATCATCCTCAGCCACGACCCGCATCTCGACGTGCCCGCTCTCCGCCTGACGCTCGCCGGCGACGCCCCCTACGTGGGCGCCATGGGGTCTCGCCGGACCCAGTCCCGCCGCCTCGAGCGCCTGGTCGCAGATGGGGTGACCGAGGGGGAGGCGGCCCGCGTCCACCGCCCGATCGGCCTCGATCTCGGGGGCCGGGGTGCACCCGAGGTGGCGCTGGCCATCGCCGCCGAGATCCTCGCCGGGCGCTGCGGGCGCGACGGCCGCTCCCTCCGGGACCGCACCGGCCCTATCCACGACCGGCCCGGGTCTTAGCTCGCGACCGCGCCGGGGTCTTCGCCCGGCTGCTCGTCGGCCGGTCCGAACCGATGGGTGATACAGCCCGCCACGGTGCTTTTTCACCCATCAGAACGGACGGGAGCGGGTAGACCGGCGCCGCTCAGCGCCGGCGGCCGTCCCGGTACCGGCGGATGAGGGCGTTGGTGGAGCTGTCGTGGTCGAGGCCGGGCTCGGACTCCGAGGTCAGCTGGGGCACGATCCGGCCGGCCAGGGCCTTGCCCAGCTCCACGCCCCACTGGTCGAAGCTGTCGATGCCCCAGATGACACCCTGGGTGAGAACCTTGTGCTCGTAGGTGGCGACCAGCTCGCCGAGCACCCGGGGGGTGAGCTCGTCGGCCAGGATGGTGTTGGTCGGGTGGTTCCCGGGGAAGGTCCGGGCCGCCACCTGATCTGCGGGCACACCCGAAGCCTGCACCTCGTCGGCGGTGCGGCCGAACGCCAGGGCCTCGGTCTGGGCGAAGAAGTTGGCCATGAGCAGGTCCTGGTGAGGCCCGACGCGGTGGTTGGAGCGGACGAACCCGATGAAGTCGGCGGGGATCAGTCTCGTCCCCTGGTGGATGAGCTGGTAGTAGGCGTGCTGGCCGTTGGTGCCGGGCGTGCCCCACACGATCGGGCCGGTGTGCAGGTCGACCGGTTCCCCGTCGAGGGTGACCGACTTGCCGTTGCTCTCCATGTCCAGCTGCTGGAGGTAGGCCGGGAAGCGGGACAGGTAGTGGTTGTAGGGAAGGATGGCCTGGGTCTCCGCCCCGAACAGGTCGTTGTACCAGACGCCGATGAGGCCCAGCAGGACGGGGAGGTTGCGCTCGAAGGGGGTGGAACGGACGTGCTCGTCGACGGCGTGGAACCCGGCGAGCATGTCCCCGAACGCGGCGGGGCCGATGGCGATCATCAGCGACAGGCCGATGGCCGAGTCGAACGAGTAGCGACCGCCGACCCAGTCCCAGAACCCGAACATGTTCTTTGTGTCGATCCCGAACTCCGCCACCTTGGCGACGTTGGTCGACACGGCCACGAAGTGGCGAGCCACGGCCGCCTCATCGCCGAGGGCGGCGAGGAGCCACTCGCGCGCCGAGGTGGCGTTGGTGATCGTCTCGGCGGTCGTGAACGTCTTGGACGCCACGACGAACAGCGTCTCCGCCGGGTCGAGGTCGGCGGTCGCCTCCCAGATGTCGTTGCCGTCCACGTTGGACACGAACCGGAAGGTCATGGACCGGTGGCTCCACGGGACCAGGGCGTCATGCGCCATGGCCGGCCCCAGGTCGGAGCCGCCGATGCCGATGTTGACCACGTTGGTGATGGGTTTGCCGGTGCAGCCCTTCCACCCGCCGGAGCGAACGGCGTCGGCGAAGTGGCCCATGCGGCCCAGCACCTCGTGCACGTCGGGGACCACGTCGTGCCCGTCGGCCACGATGCGCTGCCCGGCAGGCGCCCGGAGGGCCACGTGGAGGACGGAGCGGTCCTCGGTGACGTTGATGTGCTCGCCGGCCCACATGGCCTCGATCCGCGCGGCCAGGCCCGCTCGGCGGGCGACGGCGACGAGCAGACCGATGGTCTCGTCGGTCAGCCGGTTCTTGGAGTAGTCCAGGTGGAGGTCGGCGGCGTCGATGGCCATGGTCTCACCGCGGCCGGGGTCGGCGGCGAAGAGGTCCCGCAGGTGGGCGCCGCCGATCTGGCCGTGGTGGGCCACGAGGGCCTGCCATTCGTCGGTGTGGGATATCCGGACCGGCTTGATCATCAGACCCGCACCGTATCGGTGCCGAGCGCGTCGAGGGCGACCAGATCGGCCGGGTCGAGGACCCATTCGGCGGCGAATGCCGCCAGCTGCTCCAGCCGGTCGAAGGTGGTCGAGTCGATGGTGCGCCCGGCCAGGCGAGAGCCGTCGGGCGGGGGCTGGTCCCGGCGGTACTTCCCGCTGAGCAGTCCGTTGGCCAGGGGGAAGAACGGGAGGAACCCGACCCCGAAGTGCTCGCACCCGGCCAGGAGCTCGGTCTCGACGCCGCGTTCGAGCAGGCTGTAGTGGTTCTGGGCCGAGATCATCCGCTCGGTGCCCCCGGCGCGCGCCGTCCAATCCGCGTCGGCCACCTGCCAGGCGGTGAAGTTGGAGGAGCCGATGTAGCGGACCTTGCCCTCGGTGATCAGCTCGTCGAGGGCGTGGAGGGTCTCGGTGATCGGGGTCAGAGGATCGGGGCGGTGTAGCTGGTAGAGGTCGATGTGGTCGGTGCGCAGCCACCGGAGGCTGTCGGTGACGGCCCGGCGGATGTAGCGGCGCCCGCCCCGGGCCGTTCCCGGCCCCTCACCCATGTCCATGCCCCACTTGGTGGCCAGCACCACCCGGTCCCGGCGACTGCGGAGGATCTCGCCCAGCGCCGCCTCGCTGCCGCCGCGGTTGCCGTAGGTGTTGGACGTGTCGAGCAGGGTCACGCCGGCGTCGAGGGCGGCGTCCACGACGGACCGGGAGGCGGCCACGTCGATGCGACCCCCGAAGTTGTTGCACCCGAGGCCGACGACGGAGACGGTGAGGCCTGAGCGGCCGAGCTGGCGGTAGTCCATGCCCCAGTTTGGGACGCTGATCGTGTTGACCGCGGCGAGCGGGGGCCCGGCGGTGAGTATGTTGTGATCCCGCTATGGCGCTCGCCGGCCGTTCCCCTCATCGAGATGGGGGCCGGAGGCTTCTGGTCGCCGGCATCATCATCACCCTGGTCGTCGTCATCATCGACGCGTCCTTGAAGTCCCGCTCCCCGAGCGTGGCGCCCCGCATGGCTGCCAGCGCCTGGGTGGACCGGGCCCTCCCGATCATCCAGGCGTCGACGACCCAGGGCCAGGAGATCGCCAAGGTCCGCTCGTCGGGGTTCGGGTCGACGTCGGCGTCCTCGCTCACGGGGCAGGTGGGCCAGGTGGCGTCGGCTGCCAAGCGCAGCTACGACCAGCTCGTCGCCCTGAAGCCACCCGATCAGCTCGTCGGGGCGGCCGGGTTGCTCGAGGCCTCCCTCCTGGTCCGCTTGCAGGCCGCGGCGGCAATGGCCCAGGCGCTCAGCAAGGAGTTGGGGAATGGCGCCCCCTCCGGCTCCGATCCCCAGGTGGGAGCGCTGACCACTGTGGGCCAGGACTTCCAGGTCTCCGATCGGGCCTACTCGCTGTTCGCCCAACGCCTGCCGGCGGTGGGGGTCAAGGCACCGGTGTCGTCTTGGGTGAGCGATCCCAGCC
The DNA here is from genome assembly GCA_030853185.1 of Actinomycetota bacterium. GTDB lineage: Bacteria > Actinomycetota > Acidimicrobiia > Acidimicrobiales > Palsa-688 > JALZAH01. The sequence goes on from JALYVP010000202.1 coordinate 5,847, forward strand.
AGTACCAGGCGGGCAACCTCCAGGTGTTCCTGGCCAGCCTCCGCAACGCTCAGGCAGGCCTACCGGTCCATCAGCTCACCATCGCCTCGGTGACGCTGACCCCGTCGCCGTTGAACACCGTCGGCGGCGTCGAGGTGCTGATCCCCACCGCCCAGGTGTCGGCGTCGGTGGTGGTGGCCAACACTGGCACGGAGCGGGAGAACCTCCTCGGCGTGCAGGCGTCCATCTCACCGTCGGCGGGGAACGCCGTGTACAAGCAGGTCATCAGCCTGCCCGCGGGGGCGGCGTACAACGCCCAGCTCGGACCGCTCAACCCGCAGCCGGGGGCGGTCGTCACCCTGACCGTCACGGTCGCCCCGCCGCCGGGTTCGCCGACCTCGATGGTCACCAAGGTGGTCACCTTCATGACCACCCCGCCGACGCCGAACACGTCGACGCCCGCCGGCAGGGGCGGCGCCGCCCCGACGACGGTCAACGGCGGGTAACGTCTGCGGTCCGCATCGCGGAACGCCACAAGGGGCCGAGCAGGGCGATTGGCGATCGGATGGGTGCTCCCCGGAGGGGCCAGTCCGGGAGCCCCGGGATGCGGTTCCCTCCCGCCCCACTACACTGGGCGGGCCAACCGGCGCTCGTAGCTCAACGGATAGAGCATCTGACTACGGATCAGAAGGTTGGGGGTTCGAATCCCTCCGAGCGCACCACGAGAGTCCTG
>JALYVP010000203.1 GCA_030853185.1 Actinomycetota bacterium
CGCAGCGTCGCCGGTGGCGGGGTGAACGAGTAGTGCCCGTGGAAGTTGACGTGGTCGTGGCCGAGCGGTGAGAGCCGGGCCACGTCCTCGTCGCGCACCGGGTGGCCGTTGGCCCGAAGCTGGCGGAGGGCGGTGTCGATGTAGCGGGTGTTCCACAGCGTGACCATGTTGACCACCAGGCCGAGGGCGGACAGCTGGTCCTCCTGGCCCTCCCGGTAGCGCTGGCGGACCTCGCCCTTCTGGCCGAAGAAGGTCTTGCGGGCCAGGGAGTGGCGTCCCTCGCCGACGTTGAGGCGGACACCGACGGCCCGGCGGTAGGCGGGGTCGTCGACCCAGGCCAACAAGTGCAGGGTCTTGGCGATCCGGCCGTAGTCGGCGAGCGCCCGGCCCAAGGTGGTCGGCCTGCCGTCGCCCTGGGTGACGCGCATCACCTCGGAGGCCTTGACCGTATGCGCCATGAGCGAGCCGGCCAGGCGCACCATGTCGGGCCAGTTGTTCGCGAATGAGGCCCAGGTTGACCTTCTGGCGGGCCACCGAGTTGAGCGACCCGTAGTCGGCGGCATCATCGATGCGCCACCACCGCTGGTCGGGCAGGTCGGCCAGGCGGGGCGAGAACTGGAAGCCGAGCAGGCGGAACAGCCCGAAGACCTGATCGGAGTAGGAGGCGGTGTCGGTGATGACCTGCTCGGGGCGCGGTCCGGCGTCGATGTCGAGCAGGGCGTCGAGGATGTAGAGGCTGTCGCGCACGGTGCCCGGCACGACGACCGCGCCGATGCCGAGCACCTGGTCGTTGACGACGTTGAGGAGCGTAATGCCTCGTCCCCGGCCGAAGTAGCGGGGGTTCGGCCCGGCGTTGACGGTGGCCACCGGTACCACGAAGCGCATCCCGTCGGCCGACGCGACCAGCCCACCGCCCAGGGACTGCGGGCGTGAGGAGGATTGGAACAGTGGTTAGCGTCAGTGGCCCCGGCGGCTCGACGGTCACGCCTCGTCGTCCTCATCTTCGGCGTCGATGCTGTTGGGATCTCGGAGCGGCCGTAGGCCTCCCGGTAGTTTGGGCAGGAGGAAGCTGTAGCGGCCCAGCACGTTGAGGTGCTTGCGGGTCAGGGGGCTCAGGCGAACGACGTCCTCTTCGAGGATCGGGTGGCCTTGGGCTCTGAGCTGGTCGAGAGCGGCACTCATGTACCGAGTGGTGAACAGCGTGACAGCGTTGAGGACGAGGCCGAGAGCGCCGATCTGGTCTTCTTGGCCTTCTCGGTATCGCTGGCGCAGCTCGCCTCGTTGACCGTGGAAGATGCGCCGGGCCAGGGCGTGGCGGGATTCTTGGATGCTGAGCTGGTTGCTGATCTGACGTCGGTAGGTCTCGTCGTCGAGCACGGCCAACATGTGCTGGGTTTTGGCGATGCGGCCGTAGGTGGCGACGGCTTCGCCTAAGGCGGTGGGCTTGCCGTCGCGCTGGAGGACTCGCAGGGTGTCATACGCTCGGACTGCCCCGGTGTGCAGTGAGCCGGCCAGGCGGGTCATGTCCGCCCAGTGCCGTTCCACCTTGCCTAGGTCGATCCGGCCTCTGGCCAGGGAGTTGAGCGGCCCGTAGTCGGCTCGGGGGTCGATGCGCCAGAACTTCTGGTCGGGCATGTCGGCCAGGCGGGGGGCGAACTGGCGGCCGAGCAGGCGGAGGAGCCCGAAGACGATGTCGGAGTATGAGGCGGTGTCGGTCATGATCATCTGGGGTGGCATCCCGCCGTCTTGGTCGTGCATGGCGTCGATGAGGACGAGGGAGTCGCGCAGGGTGCCGGCGACGAACACGCCGCTGATGCCGGCTACCTGGTCGTTGACCATGTTGAACCGTGTGCCTCCCCGGCCGGTGCCGAAGTAGCGGGGGTTGCGGCCGGCGTTGATGGTCTGGACGGGGACCACGAAGCGCATCCCGTCGGCCGAGGCGACGAGGCCACCACCCCAGGCTTGGGCGAGGGGGATGGTGGCTTGGTAGTCGATCAGGGTGGCGTTGGCGGCTTTGATCGTCTCGGCCCGCAGGTAGTTCTGATCCACGTGGGAGAGCCGGTCCCTGGTCAGGGCGGCGACGCTGGCCTTGGTCACCGGGGTCAGCCCGATGTTGCAGGCCTCGGCTACGAGGACGGCGGCCACGCTGACCCCGAGGTCCTCCAAGCGGGCGCCACTGCCTGAGACGTGAGTGAAGGCACCCAGGAAGCCGGTCCACGAGGCCACCTCCAAGAGCACCTCGGGCAGGTCAACGCGGGGAAGCATCGCCGTCACCATCCGGCGCAGATCGACCAGCGAGGCGGGTTCTGGGACCGCAGTGAGCGGTGCCAGGTGGAACTCTCCGGTGGCGTCGAAGGACACGGCGGTGTTGGCCGGAAGTCGTTCGGCTACGGCTCGATAGGAGCGGTCGAGGGTGGTGGCCAGCTCGTCCAGGTGTGTGTCGGGGTTCTCGGGCAGCCCGAGGCTGGTGAGGGTCGAGTCCTTGGTTTTCGCCCAGGCCTCGCCGTCCAGCAGCTTGGCTCTGGGATCGGCCCAGCGGTTGGAGCCGGGTGCGAAGATGTCCCGTCGTCGCAGCGCCCGGTGTAGGGCTTCGAGGACACAGAAGGTGTAGGCGCGGCGGTCGACGGTCCCCGGCTCCAGGTCGGGGGCGGCGTAGACCAGGCGACGCCATGACCCGGTGACGACCTCGGCCACGATCTCGTTGTCACGGACCTTCTGGCGGCCGGCCAGCTCGGGCAGGCGGCGCAGCGCTTCCAACACCGGGCGGCCCTCGGGGGCGGCGTCGAAGGCGATGACCTCGCCGAGTAGGACCAGGAACGGGCGCACCACGGCGTAGCGCTTGGTCAGCTCGGCTCGCCATGCTTCGTCGTCATCAGAGTCCGGAGCCGGCGTCAGCTCGTCGACCGCTGCCACCGCCGCTACCAGCTCGGCTCTGGACACCACGGCCTCGATCTGGCCCCACACGTCGACCAGGCTCACCACCTGGCCGTCCTCGTCGGCGGGGGGAGCGCCGAAGAGGACCTGCACGGCAGCGGCGAGGTTGGCCGACGCCTTGACCAGGCGGGGCAGGGACCGCAGCCTCTCCTTGGCCGTGGCGCGCTCGGCCCGGGCCAGCAGCTTGGTGGCCATCAACACGTCCAGCAGGTCCAGGGCGTCGTCGGTCGCGCTCAGCTGCAACTGGTGGACGGTGGCCAGCAGCGTCGCCGTTCGCCGCGTCGAGCCCAGGTCCCTGAGAGCGGCCGCCTTGCCCGCCATCCCGTGGCGGGCCAGGGCCGAAAGGCGTCGGGCCGGCAAACCGGTGGTCTCCACCTCGCTCAACCCGAGCTCGTGGACCCGGGATGCGCGCTCCAGCGCGGTGACCATCTCGCGGCCCGACACCCGGGCCGGTCCTCGGCGCAGATGCTCTAGACGCGACAGCCGCCCCGAGGTGGCGTCGGGGACCAGCAGGGCCTCGAGAACCTGGTGTTGGTCGTCACTCAGCAGAGTGGCGATGGCGTCCCACAGCCGTTGGTCCGCCTGGTCCCGGACTCGGGCAACCAGACGGGCCAGCACGCTCACCCCAGGCAGCAACACCTTGCGCCCTATCAGCCAGGACACCGCAGCGCCGAACAGGGCCCGGGGGCCGTCGCCGGTCGTCCAAGCTCTGGCGTCCATCCAGGCGACCAGATCAGCCTCGACGTCGTTGAACTGGTGGTAGCCGTAGGTCTCGGTGATCTCCCAGGCATGTTCGTAGGCCGTCTGGGCTCGCTCGGTGTAGACCTTGAGCGCCGACGAGTCGTCGAGGCCCAGCTGCTCGGCCACGTAGTCGGCCACCACGGCGGGCACGTCGGTCGGGTCCTCGAGGAACAACCCGAGGAAGCGCACAGTGCCCAGCTGTACGCCGAAGCCGAGCTGGGTATGGGCTACCCGCCGCCTCTGGACCCGCCGGCGGTCGGCGTCGTCAAGGAAGAAGAACCGCTCCAGCTCTGCCCGCGTCGGTGCCCCGGTGAATTCGCCGTAGGCTCGGACCGTCTCATCGGATAGGAACTCGACAGGCACGACGGCGCCCTCCCTACTCTCTGCGGGCGACGACGGGTTGCCTGAGCACGGTTTTGAGCTTCGCGGGATCGGTCTTGCGGGGGTCGCTGAGGTAAAGCTCGTGGTGTCTTCCGTTGAACATGAGCTTGTGGTCGGGGAGGTAGGTGCGGTGGAGCTGATCGAGGAGCGGGCCTTCTTCGTCGTAGCTGCCGACGTGGAGAATCTGGACCGACAGGCCCTCCTCGAAGGTCAGCGAGCGAACCAGATGAGCGGCAGCCAACCGCTTCTTCTCCGCAGAGTGACGCGCCTGGTCGATCACGGTGGGAGACAGCCAGTCCGGTTGCCTGATCATCACCGTCCAGGACCACGTGTTCTTCTCCCTCCGCACGAAGGCGGCTGGGTCTTTCGCTGACCACAGCCCTTCGAGGGGGGCGACGACGTAGTCACGGTCGAGCTCGCGCTTGCTGATGAACTTGGCTGCGAAGGACACGGCGAAGAGCGCTTCGACAGCGTGGCGATAGTCGTCGGACGTGTTCGGGTCACCGTTGCCGTCGATGGCCACGAAGGTCATCGTAGGAACAATGACCTCGACGAATCGCCCCGCCGGCGGGGCGTAGAGGTCTTTGCGTTCGGTCTTGAAGTCAGTCTTGGCCATGATTGCCCTCCAGGGTGTCGATGGTTCGATGGGTCCAGCGCAACTCGGCATCCAACGCCGAGACAGCGTGGGCGAAGATGGCGGCCACGAAAGGTGGCACCGGGGCCTGCGCCCGCGGATGGGTCTGCAATCGGACGAGTTGGCGTGCGAGCCCTTCGGCCCGTGTCCGCAGAGCATCGATTGCCTCGTCGTGGGCCAGCAGCGGCAGGTTGGCCATGCCGACCAGGACCGGCGGGTGAACGGGCGAGATGTCGGTCAGCGCCGCTCGGGTCGCTTCCTCCGCCACGGCCAGACCATGGGCGGTTGGTGCGTAGGTCTTTCGCGGAGGGCCCCCCGGGCCGGCTTGGTGCGCAACGACCTCGATCAAGCCCGTCCGTTCCAACTTGGCCGTCAGGTAGTAGATCGACGAGAACGCAAGGTCCGTCCACTCTCGGATGCCGCGCTCCTTGATGACTTTCTCCAGGTCGTATCCATGCCTCGGTTGCTCGGCCAACAGACCGAGGAGCATCAGTTCGGCAGAAGTCACTGCACTCGCCACACGACTACCCTAGTACTAGGATAGTGAGCGTGGCGATCTTGAATTTGTCGAAGGGTCACTGGGGTGGCGGAGAGGCCTGAGAAGTTCCCTTCACGAAACGACTCTTCCGTGTAGGGACATGGCCTACCGTCCACCTTGTGGCTGCTTCAGGGGGCTCGGATCGGTCCAGATTGCCTTCACGAAAGAGGCCGAGTCGAACAAAAGGCCGGTCAACGGTGACCGACTCGGTCACGAGCTGGGGCGCTCGATACCGGGACCTGGCCTTGGTCGGGGTGCGCTCGGAGGAGGTGACCGTCCGGATCGTGCTCCACGTGGGCCGCTTCGCTGAGTACCTGACCGCCACCTACGGGCATGATCGGCTCTCCTCCGTGGTGCGCCGAGATGTGGTGGGCTGGCGAGACCAGTTGGCCAAGACACTGGCCGCCTCGACGGTGAACCACCACTTGGCCTCGGTGTCCGGCTTCCTGGCCTGGGGGGCCGCCCAGGCCCCCGACGCTCTCCCCGGAGGAAACCTGGCCACCGGGGTGGGGACCCTGGCGCTTCCCCCGCTCGAGCCCCGGGCGTTGACTACCGCCCAGGTCCGCTCCCTCAAGAGTGTCGTGGACCGCCTCGAGCGCTTCCACCAACTGAAAGGGCGCCAGGCCGGCGACCACCAGGCCGGCGACCATCAGGCGAGCCACACTCACGGCCGGCCACTTCGGGACCGGGCCATTGTCTACCTGCTGCTCTCCACCGGGCTGCGTCGCGAGGAGCTGGTCAACCTCGACCTCACCCAGCTCGCCCCAACCACCGTTGTTGGTCTGCGAGCCGCCAAACGGGCTCGGCTGACCGGGGTGCGCGGCAAGGGCAACACCACCCGCACCGTGTTCGTCTCCGCCGACGCCCGAGCCGCCTTGGCCGACTACCTCCAAGCCGAGCGTCCCAACGACACCGGGAAGGCGACCACCGCCCTGTTCTGCTCGGCGATCTCTATCGCCTCCCGGCGCCCAGACGGGCGGCTGTCGACGCGGGCGGTGAACCTGATCCTGGAGCGCATCGGAGCCTGGCACGACGCCGAGCAGACCGACCCGAACCGACGATTGGGTCAACTACGACCTCACACCCTGCGCCACACTTTCGCCTTCGCGCTGTCCGAAGAGACCAACCACGATGCCTACGAACTCGAGCGCCGCCTCGGGCACCGCTCCCAGCGCTACATCGCCCGCTACACCAACCCACCCGAAGACGTGGCCGCCTCCTACGTAGAGGGCCTGTGAGCCGTCCTCTTCCTGACGCTAACCACTGTTCCAATCCTCCTC